>JAYVMM010000756.1:0-7839 GCA_043758975.1 Planctomycetota bacterium
CCGAGGTCGGTACTGAAGAGATTGATGTCCATCAGGGTCTTGGCGATCACCGGCAGGGCTGAGATCGCCATCGCGTTGCCGATGAAGAGGGCGAAGGTCAACGGGTCGGCGCCGCTCGTCATGCCGAGCAGCGAGGGATAGTACCAGGCGACGGCAAAGCCGAAGGCGAAGGGGAAGATCATCCCGCTCGTGCCCACCGCCAGGGCGGTGTGGCTCTGCCGGCGGATCGCCGCCAGGTTGACCTCGAGGCCGACCACCAGCAGGAACAGCACCGCCGCCAGCTTGGTGATGCCGTGGAAGACCTCGCTCTCCTGGCCGCTGCTCGGGAAGATCGCCTGGCCGACGCCCGGCGCCAGGCGCCCGAGCACGGTCGGGCCGAGCAGGATGCCGGCGGCCAGCTCGCCGAGCAATGCCGGCTGGTGGAAGCGCTTGGCGAGCTCGCCGAGCAGGCAGGCGGCGAGCAGGAGCAGGCCGAGGGCGAGGTAGATCATGCCTGTTGGTGGGCCAGGCGGACCGCGCTCCATCCATTCCCTGATCGCCGTCCGGCCATAGCATGCCCTGCCTGATGGCTGGCCACGGTGACGGCAACGACGGGGAGCTCAAGCGGCAACCCAACCCGCCGCGCGCCGACCTCGCCGGCCTGACTTTCGCCGCCTTCTCAGCCTGGTGCGGCACCGTGGTCGGCCACCATCCGCGCTTCCACCGCGCCGCCTATCGCCAGCTGATGCAGGACGGTCGTTGGGCGCCGGCGGAGGTGGCGCTGTGGCGCGAGGCGGAGGTGACCAGCCCCGGCACTATCACCGCCCTCGCCGCCGCCGCCAGTGCGCTTCAGCGACCGCAGCTGGTGGGCGAGCACCGCGCCGACGACCCCGTGCACGGGCCGACAGTGAAGCTCCAGCTGCGCCTGCATGACGGGCGCGAGGTCGAGAGCGTGCTCATCCCCATGGGTCGGGGCGCCCACCACACGATATGCGTCTCGACCCAGGTCGGCTGCAAGATGGGCTGCGCCTTCTGCCAAACCGGGCGCATGGGCCTGGTGCGCCAGCTCACCGCGCACGAGATCGTCGGCCAGCTGCTGGCGGTGGCGGGGCACACCGGCATCGTCCCGCGCAACCTGGTGTTCATGGGCATGGGCGAGCCGCTCGACAACCTCGAGGCGGTGGCCGAGGCGGTGGCGGTTTTCAGCGACCACTGCGGGATCGGCCTGGCCGCGCGCCACATCACCATCTCAACCGTCGGGCGCGTCGACCAGTTCCCGCGTCTGGCGGCGCTCGGCCTGCTGCGTGTCAACCTCGCGGTGAGCCTGAGCGCCGCCGACGACGACTTGCGCAGTCGCCTGCTGCCGGTCAACCGCACCCACAACTTGGCCGCGCTCAAGCAGGGGCTGCTCGCCCTGCCGCTGCCGCGCGCCCGCCGCCTGCTCATCAGCTACGTGCTCATCGCCGGGGTCAACGATGATGAGGCGCAGGCCGATGCCCTGGCGGAATGGCTCAATGGGTTGCGCGCGCAGGTCAACCTCATCCCGCTCAACCCCGTCCCCGGCTACGACCAGCAGGCGGCCTCGGCGGCGGCGTGCGAACGCTTCCGCCGGCGCCTGCGCGCCGCCGGCATCGAGGTGCGCCTGCGCGCGACCAAGGGCGATGCGGCGATGGCGGCCTGCGGCCAGCTCGGCAGCGCGCGCCTCCGCCGCCCGGCGCCCTGAGCCGGCGGGCCCGCCCACCAGCGTGCGCACGGCAACCCCCTTCCGTCACTCCGTTTGGCGTTTGACAGCCGGCGCCCCTACTCTAAGCCAAGGGCAGCGTAGGCGGAGGATGGAAATTCCCTGTGCGAAATACAGTGGCGTAGCGTCCGCGCCAGCTACCGTCACCGGAGCCGTCCGCGCCGTCGGCCACCCCCCCTGCGCTCGATCAGCGCGCCCGCCACCACTGCCCGAGGTCGTCCGCCCCATGGAGAACAAGCCCATCCTGCTGGTCGAGGACAACCCCGACGACGAGGCGCTCACCTTGCGCGCGCTCAAGAAGAATCTTATCGGCAACCACATCGTGGTCGCCCGCGACGGCGTCGAAGCGCTCGACTGGCTGCATGGCACCGGCACCCACCTGGGACGCGACCTCACCCTCCAGCCGGCGGTGATCCTGCTCGACCTCAAACTGCCCAAGGTCGACGGCCTGGAGGTGCTGCGGCGGATCCGCGGCACCCCGCACACCGCGCTGCTGCCGGTGGTGGTGCTGACCTCCTCGCGCGAGGATCAGGACCTGGTGCGCAGCTATAGCCTGGGCGCCAACAGCTACGTGCGCAAGCCAGTCGATTTCCATCAGTTCGTTGAGGCGGTGCGCCAGCTCGGCATGTACTGGCTGGTGCTCAACGAGCCGCCGCCCGGGGTGAGCGCCTGAGATGCCGCGACCGGTCAATGTCTTGTTCATCGAGGACCGGGAGGATGACGCCCAGCTGCTGATGCGCGAGCTGCGCAAGGGCGGCTTCGAGCCCTCCTACGAGCGCGTCGAGACCGAGGTGGCGATGCGCCTGGCGCTCGCACGGCGCAAATGGGACGTGGTCATCTCCGACTATTCGATGCCGGCCTTCAGCGCCCCCGGGGCGCTGCGCGCGCTCAAGGAGAGCGGCTTCGAACTGCCCTTCATCGTGGTCTCGGGCTCGATCGGCGAGGATCGCGCGGTCTCGGTGCTCAAGGACGGGGCGAGCGACTTCATCTCCAAGGAGAACCTCTCGCGGCTGGTCTCGGCGCTCGAGCGCGAACTGCGCGACACCGCCTCGCGGCGCGCCCGGCGCGAGGCGGAGGCCGCACTGAGCGCCTCCAACGAGCGCATCACCGCCCTGGTCAGCGCCTCGCCCATCGCCATGGTGGTGATCGAACGCACCGGCGCGGTGGCGCTGTGGAATCCGGCCGCCCGCCGCATCTTCGCCCTCAGCGAGGCGCAGGCACTGGGCCGCCCGCTGTCGCTGGTGGCGCCGGAACGCGCGGGCGAATTCGCTATGATGCTCGACGGCGTGTGGGCCGGAAAGTCCTATACCGCGGTCGAATTCCCCGCCCTCGGCCAATCCGGCGATCAGCTGCTGACCAGCATGTCGCTGGTGCCCCTGCGCAACGCCAATGGCGTGGTCGACAGCCTGCTCGCGCTGTTCGAGGACATCACCGAACGGCGCAGTCTGGAGCGTCAGCTCTTCCAGGCGCAGAAGATCGATGCCATCGGCAAACTCGCCGGCGGACTCGCCCACGACTTCAACAACCTGCTCACCGTCATCAACGGGCGCAGCCACCGCCTCCTCGAGCAGCTCGCGCCCGAGGATCCGCTGCGCCGCGACGCCGACATCATCCACCAGACCGGCGAACGGGCGGCCAAGCTCATCCGCCAGCTGCTCGCCTTCAGTCGACGGCAGGTCAGCGATCCGCAGCAGATCAGCTTCAACGCTATCATCGGCGAGATGGCCAAGATGCTCAAGAGCCTGATCGGCGAGGGCATCGAGCTGGTGCTGCTGCTCGATCCCGACCTGCGCCAGGTGCGCGCCAATCCGGCGCAGTTCGAGCAGGTGGTGCTCAACCTGGTCGCCAACGCCAACGATGCCATGGAGCACGGCGGTCGGCTCACCATCCAGACCGCCAATCTGCGCCTCACCGAGGAGCAGGTGCGCGCCCATGCCTGGGCCGCACCGGGCAGCTATGCCGGGCTCATCGTCAGCGACACCGGCAGCGGCATGGACGGCGCCACCCTGACCCGCATCTTCGAGCCCTTCTTCACCACTAAGGCGCAGGGCTCCGGCCTCGGCCTCGCCACTGCCTACGGCATCGTCAAGCAGGCTGGCGGCTTCATCACGGTGACGAGCGAGATCGGCAGGGGTGCGAGCTTCCGCGTCTGCCTGCCGATGAGCGAGAGCGCCGAGGACTCCGCTGCCCCAGCGCAGCGCACCACCCCGGTGACCGGCAGCGAGACCATCCTGGTGGTCGAGGATGATGACGACGTGCGCACCCTGGTGGTCCAGGTGCTCGCCGCGCACGGCTATCAGGTGTTGAGCGCGCGCAGCTGGATCGAGGCCTTCGCCCTGGTCAAGCGTCCTGACGGCGGGCGCATCCACCTCCTGCTCACCGATGTGGTGATGCCGCAAATGAGCGGGCGCGAGATCGCCGCCAGCCTGGCCCCGCTCTGCCCGGGGCTCAAGGTGCTCTACATGTCGGGCTATACCGATGCCGCCATCGTTCAGCATGGCGTGCTCGAGCCCGGCATCCAGCTGCTGCAGAAGCCGTTCAATCCCGACCTTCTGGCGCGCAAGGTGCGCGACTGCCTGGACGGCGCCTAAGGCGGCCTGGTGGCCGCACCCGCCGGTGCCGCCGGGCAGTTTAGCGCGCCACCAGCGCGGCCAGCCCGGCCTGCACAGCGAGCTGGAGCGCACCCAGCGCCAGGCCGTAGCACGCCGCCCAGCGCCCGAGCGCGCGCAGCTCGCCACGGAAGCGCGCCCGCAGTTCGCCTTCGAGCTCATTGAGATCGATCAGTTCCAGCCGAGTGCGCACTTCGCCGGCAACGTCGATGCGCTCATCGAGCAGCTGCTTGACCTTGGCCAGCGCCGCCGGCTGGGCGCCGGCGAGCTGCTTGACCACCGCGGCGCTGATGCCGGCCACCCGCTCCGGAGTGACCAGGCCGCCGATCAGCGGCAGGCGGCGGACGTCCTCGAGCTTGGCGTTGATCGCCTCCTCGACCAGGGCGGCGAGGTGGGGCGTGAGGTCGACTTGCTCCAGGCCGCTGACCAGGTCACCCGGGCGCACGCGCGCGGCCACTTGCGTGGCGAGGGCGGCGCACAGTTCGAGCCGGCGGCGTGGCAGCAGACCCTGGACACCGAACACGGGGAGGCGGGGGTGGAAGAGGTGGTGCAGCGCGAGGCGCAGTGCGCACCAGGCACCCAGCGCGCCCAACAGCGGGACACTGAGGTCGGCGAGAGCGGCTAACGCGGGCATGGCTGGGCGGCAGACGCAGTCACGGGCAGTGCCCAGGCGTGCGCGGGTAGGCGATGACGTCGCGGATGTTCTGGGTGCCGGTGACCAGGCACACCAGGCGCTCGAAGCCGAGGCCGAAGCCGGCATGGGGCACTGAACCGTAGCGGCGCAGGTCGAGGTAGGACTCGTAATGCGCCGGGTCCAGGCCACTGCTGCGCATGCGCGCGGTGAGCACCTCCAGGCGGTCTTCGCGCTGGCTGCCGCCGATCAGCTCGCCCATGCGCGGCACCAGCACGTCCATCGCGGCGACGGTGCGGCCATCGTCGTCGAGGCGCATGTAGAAAGCCTTGATCTCCTTGGGGTAGTGGCTGACCACCACCGGGCGGCGGCAGTGCTCCTCGACCAGCCAGCGCTCATGTTCGGCCTGGAGGTCGGCGCCCCAGGCGACCGGGTAGTCGAAGCTGCGCTTGGCGCCGCCCAGGGCGCGGATCGCCTCGTCGTAGGTCAGTTCGGCGAAGTCGGCGCCCACCAGCTGGTCCAGGCTGGCGGCGAGGCCGGGCGCCTGCTGCTTCTCGAGGAAACTGATCTCGGGTGCGCAGCGCGCGAGGGCATCGGCGACCACCGCGCGCACAAAGGCGACCGCCAGCGCACGGTCGCCGGCGAGATCGCAGAAGGCCATCTCCGGCTCGATCATCCAGAACTCGGCGAGGTGGCGCGGGGTGTTGGAGTTCTCGGCGCGGAAGGTTGGCCCGAAGGTGTAGATGTCGCCCAGGGCGCAAGCGTAGGTCTCGCCCTCGAGCTGTCCCGAGACCGTGAGGTGCACCGGGCGGGCGAAGAAGTCCTGCGCGTAGTCGATGGCGCCGCCGGCGTCGCGCGGCAGGTGCGCGAGGTCGAGGCTGGTGACGTGGAACTGCTTGCCGGCGCCTTCGCAGTCCCCGGCGGTGATGATCGGGGTGTGCAGGTAGACGAAGCCGCGCTCCTGGAAGAAGCGGTGCACCGCGCCGGCGAGTACCGAGCGCACGCGGTGGATGGCCTGGAAGGTGCGCGTGCGCGCGCGGAGATGGGGGATGGTGCGAAGATGCTCGAGGCTGGTGGCCTGCTTCTGGATGGGATAACGCTCGGGGTCGGCGGGGCCGAGCACCTCGATGCGCTCGGCCTGGACCTCGACGCTCTGGTTGCGCCCGGGGCTGGCGACCAGGCGACCGCTGACCGTAAGCGATGCCCCTGTGTGCACCAGCCTGAGCACATCGGCATAGCCCGCCATCGCCGCCGGCGCCACCACCTGGATCCCGGCCAGGCAGGAGCCGTCATTGAGGTCGATGAAGCTCACCCCGGCCTTACTGTCGCGCCGCGAGCGCGCCCAGCCGCAAATCGTGACGGCACGGCCCTCGGCGCCCGGCGGCGGGGCGGCGAGGAGCTCGCTGATGCGCTCGCGCTTGTCCATGGCCGCATGCTCGCGGGGTCCGCCGCGGTTGCCAGCACCCAGCGGGGTCTGAGCCGCCGACCACCCGGTCGGCGACCCGGCGCTGGAGAAAGCCGGCATCCCGGGCATCATCCGGCCATGAACAACCAATCCTCGCAGCGCCTGCCGACCGGCGGTAACAATGCCCCCTGCCCGGTGATCGTCCACGGCGCGGCCGGACGCATGGGCAACCGCATCCTCACCCTCGCCGCCGGCGATTCCGGCTTCCGCGTGGTCGCCGGGGTCGACAAGGTCAAGGGCCGCCTGCGCGACCTCGGCATCCCCAGCGACGCCCCGCTCCTGGTCGAGATGCCAGTGGAGAAGGGCGCCGTGGTGATCGATTTCAGCAACCACACCGCCTTCAAAGGCCTCGCCGCGCATTGCGCCCAGCACCACATGGCCCTGGTCAGCGGTACCACCGGGATCTCGCCCAACGAACTCGAGGAAGTCATCACCGCGACCGCCAAGACGGTGCCGGTGCTGCACGCCGCCAACATGAGCGTGGGCATCAACGTGATCTTCCGCGTCGCCGCCCAGATCGCGCGCACCCTCGGCCTGGACTACGACATCGAGGTGGTCGAGGCGCACCACAATCAGAAGGTCGATGCCCCCTCGGGCACCGCCTTCAGCATCACCGATGCCATTTGCGCCGCCACCCACCGCACGCGCAACGACCTGGTGCACGGGCGCAAAGGCCAGACCGGGGCGCGCAACAAGGGCGAGATCGGCGTGCACGCCCTGCGCCTGGGCGACGTGGTCGGCGACCACACCGTCTACTACGTCGGCAATGGCGAGCGCATCGTGCTCTCGCATGTCGCGCACAACCGCGACATCTTCGCGCGCGGCGCCCTGCGCGCCGCCACCTACATCGCCAAGCAGAAGTCCGGCCGCTATTCGATGGACCACGTCCTCGGGCTGTGAGGCGCGCGCGCCGGGCGTGCGGCCCTGGGGCACGGCAGCCTTGCGCGCCGGGCGCTCCCAGCTCCACTCTCCTCCGCCATGGGCCGCTCAGCGTTCGCCACCGCCGCCATCTTCGCCGGCCTCGCCATTGCCATCCTCGCCGCCTGCAGCGACGAGCGCACGGCGGGCTCCGGCGAAGTGCTGCTGGTCGCGCCGGCGGCCATACCCGCCCCGGCGGCGATGTCGTTCTGCCGGCGCGACTCCCAGGCGCGCGGCGCATTCGCCGGCCACGCCCTGGCAGGCGAGCTCCAGCCCCTGACCACCGGCACCGCGGCGAGGCTCCTCGCCCGTCTCAATGACCAGCGCGCCTACCGCTACCACAGCCCTGCCGGCGACTTCGCTCCCGCCATGGGGCTAGAGATCATCCAGGGCGGCGACCGCTACCAGCTGGCGATCTGCCTGTGCGCACGCGCGCTGCGGGCATACAAGAACGGCGAATACTCGGCACATGGCGTCCTTGGCGACGATCTGCTCA
>JAYVMM010000757.1:0-2130 GCA_043758975.1 Planctomycetota bacterium
CCTGGCCGCCTTCGTCGCCAGCCTGGCGGGCAGCGAGGACGGCCGCGGCAAGAAGCCGGAGGGCGTGCGCCGCCCGCTCGGCTGGCGCTAGCCGCCGCCGCCGCTGTCCACCCGGTGGCGACCGCGACCGCCATCAGCGGTTGTACGGCGGCGCGCCCCGCGCTAGGATGGACAGCGCGCGCGCGTGGAGGTAGGCATGCGGAAATCGCCCCTGGTTTCCCTGGCCGCGACGCTGTTGCTGCTCGCCTCCTGCGGTGGCGGTGGCGGCAGCGGTGGCGGCGGCAACACCAACAGCGTAATCACCAACCCCAATCCGAGCGGCGGCGGGCCGGGTGCCGGCAGCACCGCCGCCGACACCACCACCAACAACGCGCGCCTCGCCGACCTCAACGGTCTGCGCGCCCAGTGCGGCGGCACCGCCCTGATGACGGTCTCAAGCCTCGCCCCCCTGATCACCTCGGCAGTCAAGCATGCCGGCTACCAGGCGCAGTACGACGTCAAGTACGGCGGTGCCAGCCTGCACCATGACGAGCCTGACACCGCGCTCTCGCTCTACGTCAACACCCAGTTCTTCGTGCGTATCGAGGCGGCCAACGGCGGCGCCGACATCGCAAACTGGAGGTCCTACGACGAGGACATCGCCAGCCAGGCCGGCACCCCGGCGATGGATTCGCTGTGGAACACCGTCTACCACCGCCTGCCGATGATGCGCACCCAGGTCACCAGCGTGGGCTACGGCGACCAGGCGCTGGCGCGCACCGACTATCCCGCCGCCGGCATCCCCGCCACCGACCCCTGGGGCAACGTCCCCGCCGGCAACGCCTACGCCACCCTCGACTTCACCGGCTACGCCAACCCGGCGATCGCGCTGTCGTTCTGGCCGGGCAACGGCACCTCCGGGGTGCTCAAGGCCTTCGATGTCACCACCGAGTCGCCGCGCCCGCCGTCCGGGGGCCTGACCACGGTGGGGCCGCCGCTGCACATGGTGGCGCCGACACTGGTCGATTTCTCCACCATCGCGGTGACCCTGACCACCGGCGGCAGCGCCATCCACATCCCGGTGCAGCTCATCGTCGGCGGCGCCAATGCGACCCTCCCCACCGTGAGCGGGGACGCCAGCGCCGCCAACACCGCGGTCGACACCACCGACTTCAATCCCGGCGAGATCTTCATCCTGCCGCTCGCGGCCGGCAATGCCGGGCTGGCGCCGAGCACCACCTACAGCTGGACGGTCAACG
This sequence comes from Planctomycetota bacterium, assembly GCA_043758975.1. Classification (GTDB taxonomy): domain Bacteria; phylum Planctomycetota; class UBA11346; order UBA11346; family UBA11346; genus BOG-1363. Next base: position 1,239 of record JAYVMM010000757.1, read on the forward strand.
CCGTCGACAGCAGCAGCACCCACTTCAACGTCGGTCCCGTCACCTTCACCACCGGGCCGTGAGATGAGCACCCGGCGCACCCTCGCCCTGCTCGGTGCGCTTGCTGCGCTCCTCCTGCTGGTGGCCCTGCCGCGCACGCCCGGGCGCGGTACTTCGACGTCCTCCCCCGGCGCAGCTGGCGATCGCGCGCCCTCCCCCGCCACCGCGGTGGTCGGCGGCAGCGGCGAGCGCTCGCACCGGCGCGGCGACACTGAGCACGGCGGCAATGCTGCCCTCGCCGCGCTGCAGCTGCGCCTGAGCCCCGCCCTGGCGCGCGCCTATGCTGCCGCCGGCGCGCTGCTCGACGGGCGGCGGCGCGATCTCGCGGGCCTGGATCCCGCCGCCCTCGCCGAACTCGCGCATGCCGAGGAGCTGCTCGCGGTCGACCGCCCAGAGCCCGGGCAGCAGCAGGCGACGCGCGCAGGTGCCGACGCGGTGATGAGCGTGGGCGGCCCCGCGGGCGCTCCCGGCTCCGGCGCCACCGCGCCCGCTGCCACCACCGCCACCACCGGGGCCAGGGCCCGGCGCCAGGGCGAGACACCGGCAGCGGACGCGGCGCCAGCGACGCCAGCTGCGCCCGCCGCGGCGCTGCCTGACGGCGCGGTGGCCAGCAGCCTCGCCAGCAGCGCCCGCCAGCCCATCCCGGTGAGCGGCACCGGCACCACCAAGCAGCTGCTCCTGCCCGACGCCTGGCTCGCCATCCCCTACCAGCCGGCGCTCTCCCAGGGCCAGCCGCTGGTGATCGCCAATCTCAGCTCGGGCGCCTACGCCATTAGCCTGGTAGGCGACGACTTCGGCGACGTGCGCCTGGACGGCGGACTGGTGGTGCCGGGGCGCTACTACCGCATCAACG
>JAYVMM010000758.1:0-1903 GCA_043758975.1 Planctomycetota bacterium
CGCAAGTGTCGCGGTGAAGGCATCGCCGGCGCCGACCGTGTCCACCACCAGACAGGGTGTACCTGGGAGCTCGTGGAGGCCGCGCTCGTCGCAAAGCAGGCTCCCATTGGCCCCGCGCGTCACCGCCACGACGCGCAGGCCGTGCCGCCGGCGCAGGGCCATGGCACCCGGACGGGGATCCTCCGGCAGGTCCAGCATGTGGGCTACCACCGGCCATTCCTCATCGTTCAACTTCACCACATCCGCACACGCGAGGGTGAGTCCGACGATGGCGGCATTGAAGAAGCTCTGGCGCAGGTTGACGTCATAGACGCGTAGGCACCCTGGCTCGGTTGCCTTGAGAACGGACTGGATGGTGCGGCGCGTGACCTCGTTGCGCTGCGCCAGGGTACCAACGCATATCGCGGCGGCTCCGGCCGACAGGTGCAGGAGGCCGACATGGAGGGGAACGTGGTCCCAAGCAACTCCTTCGGTGATGGTGAAGCGCGAGTTCCCGGCCGCATCCAGCGTCACACCTGCGCTGCCAGTGGGGTGGTTGAAATCGACGCCGACGTAGCTGCGGTCGATGCCCATCGCATCGAGGCGGACGAGGAGCTCCTGGCCGGGTTCGTCATCGCCGACTGCGCTGACCACGGTGGAACGCAGTCCGAGCTGCACCGCGTGCCATGCGACATTGGTCGGGGCGCCGCCGAGCTGGCGGCCACCCGGCAGCAAATCCCACAGGATCTCTCCGATGCCGACCAGCAAAGGCTGGGGCCGTGGCGGCGAGGTCGCCGGGGCGGTCATGCCGAGCCCCTGTCCCAGGCCGATTGGTGACCGCAGGATGCTTCGGAACTGGTGATGGCGGGTGGATACATGGCGCGGTCCAAGGGCGATAGCGTGCTGGTTGCCGATTGTATCAGATCCAGTCCCGGGACCATGCACCCACGCTACCTTCGGAATGCACTTTTGTGACTTCTCAGGGGTTGATCGCTCGGCACGGTGTCGAGGCTCTCCCATATGCCCGAACACAAGCACTTGCACTGGTTTGAGCACCACCACGGCCTGCTGCGCCTCGTCTGCCATTATTTCGTCGATGTGGACGGGCCTGAAATCCACAACCACAATGCCATGCCGTGGAGCCGCCTGTTCCTAGTCGGAGCCCACAGCCCGTCGCACGGGAGCTGGGTCACTGACATTGCCAGGCGTGGTCGCGACCGCATCTTCCCGCTCACACCGGGCGCCGTGCTGTTCATGCCCCCCGGTCGGCTGCTGGGCTTCGATTTCAGCCCTGAGATGCGCATGCTCGCCTTCCACTTCCGGCTCGAGGTCTCGCCCGGCCAGGACATCTTCGCCGGCCGTGACACCTGCGCGCTGCATCACGACCGCGGCCTTCTGGTCGAGGCCGCTTATGCTGCGGTGCGCGGCCCCCCCCACCTCGGGACGGTGACCTTCCTGCGCGGGCTCCTGCTTGCGCTGGCCGCGGGCTTCCTGGACATCGATATGGACGCGGTGCAGCGGGTCCAGGCCAATCGCCACCGTTTTGCCCCCGTACTGGAGCACGTCGAGGCAAACTGCCGTGCTGACCTCACGGTGTCTGATCTCGCGGGACTGGTGGATATGGGCCGCGAGCACTTCACCCGGCAGTTCACCCGCCACCTGGGTCTGGCGCCTAAGGCGTGGCTGGCGGAGCGCCTGCTCGAGCGGGCTTGTGCGCGCCTGTTGGCTGGCGAGCAGGTTCAGGGCGTCGCCGCCAACCTGGGTTTCACCTCGCCGTTCTACTTCTCGCGCTTTTTCAAGGCGCGCATCGGCGTCAGTCCCAAGGAGTTCGGGTTATCTCGGCTAGCTTAGTACCGGAATCCGTAAATACGATGACGTATAAATATTGAATTTATCATCGCCACATCTAAATTGGCTTGCCGAG
>JAYVMM010000759.1:0-4213 GCA_043758975.1 Planctomycetota bacterium
CGACGTTGAGCATGACCTTCCAGCCCAGGGCCATGATCTGGTCATAGCGGAAGCGCGGAAGGGTCCAGCGCACCCAAATGAACAGCCAACAGAAGAGCAGGGTCTTGCCCAGCACCACATGCAGCTGGATCACCGCGGTGACCACCCCGACCCACAGCGGGTAGACCGTCTGCGAGCCATTGAGGGCATTGGCCACCGGATCGGCGCCGAGGGCCGCCATACAGATACAGCCGCCGACCAGCATGAGCACGGCGAGGAAGGTGAAGAGGGCGGAGAAGAAGGCGTACTCCTTGACCCGGCTGGCGCGGTCGCTGGCATTGAGCTGTGCGTAGTGGCGCTTGCGCCCGGCCACCAGGTAGCTGGCGAAGAGCATGAAGGAGCCGCCGCCGATCAGCAGCAGCCCGGCGACCACCCCGACATGGGCCTGGATGAAGGCGGTGTCGTAGGGGCCGCCGGGGAGATGGGCGCTGAACGGCACCAGGTCGAAGCCACCGAGATAGAGGGTGGCGACCAGCGCCGAGGCGATCAGGATGTGCAGGTACTCGCCGGTCATGAAGAGCATGAACTTGGCCGAGGCGTACTCGGTGTGGAAGCCGGCCACCAGCTCGGACTCACCCTCGGCGACGTCGAACGGGTTGCGATTGCACTCCGCGAACATCGAAGTGAGGAAGAGCAGGAAGCCGACCGGCTGCACGAACACCCCCCAGGCGTGCGACGACTGCCAGTCGACGATGCGGGTGAGCGAGAAGTCGCCGACCAGCAGGATCATGCCCAGCGCCGAGAGCCCCATGCTGACCTCGTAGGAGATCATCATCGCCGAGGCGCGCATGCCGCCGAGCAGGGAGTATTTGGAGTTCGACGACCAGCTGCCGAGCACCACGCCATAGACCGAGAGCGAGCCGATGGCGAACAGCACCAGCAGCCCGTTGTCGGTGTCGAAGATCTGCCCGGAGACCTCGCGCACCTGGCCGGCACCCGGGCTGAAGACGATGGGCGCGAACCACGGCAGCACCGCCGGGGTGAGCAGCCCGGCGAGAACCGGGATGGCGGGTGCGAGGATGTACCACCACTTGTGCGCGAAGGGCGGGACGAAGCTCTCCTTGAACAGCAGCTTCACCAGGTCGGCGATGTTGAAGAGCATGCCGAAGCCGCGCAGGCGGAAGCCGTCGCCGCCTTCGCCGGTGAAGATGCCCTTGAAGTTGCCGAGCTGGAGGTTGAAGGTGGCGCGCTGCGGGCCCTGGCGGTCCTGGATGAAGGCGGCGCCGCGGCGCTCCGCCAGCACCAGCAGCGGCAGCACATTGAAGAGCAGGCCGATGATCAGCGCCGGCTTGAGCACGGTGAGGACGAGGTCGAAGTTGGCGAAGAGCCAATGTCCCATGTTGCTGAGGAGGCTGCTGAGGAGATCCATCGGTCAGGCTCCTGCGCCGGCGGGCTGGGCGGCGGGCTCGAGCTGGGCACCCTGCGGGCCGATGGCGCGGTAGCTGAGCGTGGCGAACTGCGGGCAGCGCGCCTGCGCCGCCTTCCAGGCGTCGATCTCGCTCGCCCAGCGGAAAGGCGTGCCGGCGACCGACAGCCGTGACAGCAGCTGCCAGGGCGCCTCGAGCTCGGCATTGGGCACCACCGGGCAGGCCTGGGTGAGCTGCACGCGCTCCTTGATGTTGACCATGGTGCCGCGCACCTCGGCCCAGGCGCGCACGCCGATGGCGATGGTGGCCTTGGCCACGGTGGCGTCGACCCACGAGCTCAGCGCGATGCGGTTCGGGATGGCCTCGAGCGCAGCGGCCTTGGCCGGCGCCGCCGCCCACAGGTCGTGCCCGAGGGTGAGCAGGAGGTCGAACTCCTTGGCGCGCGCACACAGCGCGTCGAGGTTGTCGGCGATGCCGAGGGCAGCGACCCCGCGGCGGTTGGCCACCGGATCTCCGCTCAGGGCGATGCCGTCGGCCTTGCCCACCGCCAGCCACGAGCCGCCGAAGACCTCGGCGCGCGCGCCCAGCGCGCTGGCGAGCGCGAGCAGGGCGGCGTTGTCCTCGGTGGTGCGGTGGCCAGAGGCGACCAGGGCGATGCGCTTGGCGCCGGCGAGCGCAGTGACGGCGGCGGCGGTGGCGGCGCCGAGGGTGGCGTCCTGGCCCTTGAGTTTGCCGTCGGTGAGGCGGTTGCGCGCCAGGTCCTGGTAGAGCATGCGGGTGGAGTTGGCGATCCAGCTCTTGTTGACCGCGGGGTTGCGCCGCGGCATCAGCCGCCACACCTTGCCGTCGTTGTACTCGATGGTGAGGTTGGCGCCGCAGGCGTCGGAGGGGTCGATCGCCTCCACCGACTTGAGCAGCCACACGCGCTGCTGGAAGCGGAAGTGCTTGGCGGTGAGCGCGCCCACCGGGCAGACGTCGGTGGTATTGAGGTCGTAGGGGTGGTCGAGCGGCTCGCCCGGAAAGGTGGTGAGGTAGGCGTGGTCGCCGCGTCCGGCGATGTCGAGCTGGGGCGATTTGGCGACGTCGTCCATGAAGCGCACGCAGCGCGTGCAAATGATGCAGCGCTCCTGGTCGAGCACGATCGACGGCCCGAGGTCGATCTTCTTGCCGCCGCGCTCCTGGCCCTTGGCGTCGGTGAAGCGGTGGTCGGCACCGCCCTTGTACTGCTTGCCCACCTGGTCATCGAGCCGGCTCTCGTGTCGGCCCTGGCCCATGTAGTGCTCCTGCAGGGTGCACTCGCCGGCCTTGTCGCAGATCGGGCAATCGAGCGGATGGTTGACGAGCAGGAACTCCATCACCCCTTTGCGCAGCTTGACGATCTTCTCCGACGACACCTGGGTGCGAACTTTAAGTCCCGGGCTGGTCTGGAGGTGGCAGGAGATGCCGAGCGCGAAGCCGCGCGGGCCTTCGACCTCGACCAGGCAAATGCGGCAGTTGCCGGCGACCTTGAGGTCCTGGTGGTAGCAGAAGGCCGGGGTCTCGGTGGCCGCGTGGTGGCGCAGCGCCTCGATCAGCTGGATCCGGGGCGGGACCTGCACGTCCTTGCCGTCGACGTTGATGGTGATGAGATCAGCCATGGTGAAGATACCTGTGCGTCGTGGCGGCGCCGCGGCGGGCGGCGTTGCGGTCCAGGGGGCGGAGGGACGGGGTTACCAGAAGGCCCCCGAGCGCTTGGCGACCAGCTCGCGCGGCTTGGCATGGTCCTGGTTCTTGTCGATGTACTGCTGGAAGTGCGCGCGGAACTTGGCGATGAAGCTCTGGACCGGCCAGGCCGCGCCGGGCGCGAAGGCGCAAATGGTGGTCCATTCGTAGCTGTCGGCGAGGTCCTTGATCAGCTCGAGATCACCGTCGCGCCCGCCGCCGGCCACCAGCTTGTCGAGCACGCGATCGACGTAACCGGTGCCTTCGCGGCACGGCGTGCACTGGCCGCAGCTCTCGTGCGCGTAGAAGCGGGCGATGGTCTGCAGGTAGCGCGGCACATCGGTGAGGGTGTTGAACGGCGTCACCGCGCCCGAGCCGAGCATCGACTTGAGGCTGGCCAGGCTCTCATAATCCATGGTCGCCTTGCGCGTCTCCTCGGCGGTGAGCACAGGCGCCGAGGAGCCGCCAGGGATGCAGCCGAGCAGCTCGCCCTTGAGCCCACCGGCGAGATTGAAGAACTCCATGTAGGGCATGCCGAGCGGAACCTCGTAGACCCCCGGCTTGTTGACGTCGCCGGCGACCGAGAACAGCTTGGAGCCGGGGCTCTTGTCAGTGCCCCATTGGCGGTAGCCCTTGGCCCCGTGCTTGAGGATGTAGGGCACCGCCATGATGGTCTCGACGTTGTTGACCACCGTGGGCGAGGCGAAGGCGCCGCTCACCGCCGGGAACGGCGGCTTCAGGCGCGGCTGGCCCTTGAAGCCCTCGAGCGAATTGATCAGCCCGGTCTCCTCGCCGCAAATGTAGGCGCCGGCGCCGCGGTGGACGAAGATGTCGAGGGCGTAGCCCGAGCCGTTGATGTTCTCGCCGAGCAGTCCGGCGGCATAGGCCTCGCGCAGGGCGTCGTTGAGGCGGCCGATCTGCGGCAGCATCTCGCCGCGCACATAGATGTAGGCGGTGCGCACCCCGAGCGCGAAGCCGGTGATGATCATGCCCTCGATCAGCAGGTGCGGATCGCGGCTCATGCACATGCGGTCCTTGAAGGTGCCCGGCTCGCCCTCGTCCGCGTTGATCACCAGGTAGACCGGCTTGCCGCCGCGCGGCACGAA
>JAYVMM010000760.1:0-2507 GCA_043758975.1 Planctomycetota bacterium
GCGACAGCGCAGTTCGCACGCCAGCTGCGCCTCGACCTGGTGCTCAGCGAATTGGCGCACGAGACCGACGAGGCGCAGCTGCGTGACCTCCTCGCCGAGCTCGCCGCAACGCCGGCGCCGCCACCGGAGCCGCTGCCGGCGGTGCCGGATGACAAGCCGGGCGCTGGCGCCAGCACGGCATCGGCGGTGACCTTCGCCTCCCGCATCCCGACCCGCGCCCGCCAGGCCCCGGCAGGCGAGGCCGCGCCGAACACCTCTCCGGCCACCTCTGCGCTACCCGAACGCACCTCGCCAGCGCCCGCGTGCAAGCCGGAGACCCGCCGCATCAGCAGGCAGGCGCGCGACCCGGAAGCGTCCGGCGAACGAGCCCGCTGCCCTTGCTCATGCTGCTGTCCGGGGCGGGCCTCATCCTGGCGCTGGTGGTGGCCGGACCCCTCCACGCCATGCGCCCCCCCCACCCGCAACGCTCGCTGGCAAGCCCTGCCAGCGCAGCCCCAACGGTGGCGCGCATCGATACCGCACGTCCGACACCACCTTTGAGGGTGGCGGCACCGGCCCCCACGGACGCGCCCGTGCCGCGAGCGCGCCCAGCCGAGGCCGAGGCAGCCGCCACTCCCAGTGCCAGTGCCACTCCCACTGCCACTCCCACTGCCACCGCCGTTCCCGCCGCCAGCCCTGGCGCGGGCGCACCAGACGAAGCGCCGCCCGCCGACGAGCCGCCGCGCGCGCGCGAGCTGACGGTGTGGATCGCCGGCGATCCGGCGCGCGCCAATGGCTGGTCCTGGCCCAAGGAGCCGCTGAGCCTCTCTCCGGCGCTCGCCCCCACGGTCATGCATCAAGGCCGCTCGGCGGTGCGTCTGTATACCGCCGGCGGCAAGATCGCGATCTGGGGCTGGAACTGGCTGGGCTGGTACCCGCCTTCTGGAACCGACATCTCGGCGATGAAGACCCTGCTGGTGTCACTGCGCGTCGCGGGCGCCGACAAGCCGACTTCGGTGCGCCTCGGCCTCGACTGCGCGACGCGCAAGTACACTAAGGAGTACGAACTCCTGCCGCACTATCCCCGGCTAACCGATGGCGGCTGGCATGAGGTGGAGGTGCCGCTCGCAAAGCTCATCGGCGGCAGCGAGTTCGATCCCCATATGGCCTGGGAGCTCCGCCTGATCGCCGAGGCGCCGGCACTCGTCACCGCCGACATCTACCTCGACAACTTCGGCTTCAGCCACTGACGGCTGCGGCTGCCTGGAGCGCCGCGTGCGCCGCGCGGATCCGCCTACTCAATGCGCCGGTGGCGCCGAGTGTTCCGGGCGCGGCTTGACCCGGAACAGGCGGAGGATGGCGACGAAGAACAGCGGCACGAAGAAGATCGCCAGCACGGTGGCCGCGATCATACCGCCGATCACCCCGGTGCCGATGGCGTTCTGGCCGCCCGAGCCGGCACCGTGGGAAAGCGCCAACGGCAGCACGCCGAAGACGAAGGCGAGCGAGGTCATCAGGATCGGGCGCAGGCGCTGGTGGGCGGCGCGCACGGTGGATTCAATCAGGCTCATGCCGTGGTCGTAGTTGGCCTTGGCGAACTCGACGATGAGGATCGCATTCTTCGCGGACAGCCCGATGGTGGTGAGCAGTCCGACCTGGAAGTAGACGTCATTGGACAGGCCTCTCAGCAAGGTCGCGACCACCGCCCCGAACACCCCGAGCGGCACCACCAGGGTGATGGCGAAGGGGATCGACCAGCTCTCGTAGAGGGCGGCCAGGCAGAGGAACACCACGATGAGCGAAAGCGCGTAGAGCACGTACACTTGCGAACCTGCACGCTGCTCCTCGTAGGAGAGGTTGGTCCATTCGATGCCGATGCCGGTCGGCAGCTGGCTGGCCAACGCCTCGATCGAGCGGGTCGCCGCCCCGGTGGTCGAAGTGGGTGCCGGTACGCCGATGATCTCGACCGCAGGCACACCGTTGTAGCGTTCGAGCTTGGGCGAGCCGTAGGTCCAGCTGCCGCTCGAGAAGGCCGAGAAGGGCACCAGCTGCCCATTGAGGTTGCGCACATACCACTTGTCGAAATCCTGCGGCTCCATGCGGGACGCCTCATCACCCTGGAGGAAGACGCGCTTGACCCGACCGCGATCGATGAAGTCGTTGATATAAGCTGCACCCCAGGCGGCGGTGAGGGTGGCGTTGATGTCCGCCAAGGGCAGCTTGAGGGCGCTGGCCTTGACCTTGTCGATGGCAATGCGGTACTGGGGCTCGTCCTCCATGCCGTTGGTCCTGACCATCATGAAATTGGGATCTTTCCTCGCCGCAGCGAGAAGCTGATCGCGAGCCTTGAGCAGGGCCTCGTGCCCGAGATTGGCGCGATCGACCAGCTCGAAGTCGATGCCGCCGGCCAGGCCCATCTCGATGACGGCAGGCGGTGCGAAAGGGATCGCCACCATGTGCTTGAGCCCCGCCAGATACCCGTATGCCCGCTGCGCGATCGCCTGCACCCGCCGTTCGGCCCCAGGCCG
>JAYVMM010000761.1:0-6913 GCA_043758975.1 Planctomycetota bacterium
GTCACTCCGCCACCACTGCCCCTACGCAGCGCGCCCAGCCCCTGCTCGACCGCCGGCGCTTCCTGCGCGCCGCCGGGGTCGCCCTCGCGCTGCCCCTGCTCGAGGCGCTGCCCACCCCCGCCGCTGGCGCCGACCCGGGTGCGGTCGGCGCGGTGCCGCGGCGCATCATCGCCATTTGCAACAACCTCGGCCTGGTCCCCGACCAGTTCTTCCCCGACAAGCCGGGCCGCGATTACGCGCTCTCGCCCTACCTCCAGCCGCTCAAGGACCTGCGCGAGGACTTCACCGTCTTCAGCGGCGTCTCGCACCCCTTCGTCGATGGCGGCCATCCGGCGGACAACTGCTTCCTCACCGCGGCGCCGCACCCGGGCAATGGCGGCTTCCGCAACACCATCTCGCTCGACCAGTACGCCGCCCAGTACATCGGCACCTTCACCCGCTTCCCCTCGCTGACCCTGGGGGTGAACGTCGCCGGCGGCGCGCGCAGCCTGTCGTGGACCAATTCAGGCGCCCTCATCCCCTGCGAGGACAAGGCCTCGCTGGTGTTCAAGCACCTGTTCGTCAAGGGCACGCCCGAGGAGGTCAAGGAGCAGAAGCGCCGTCTCGAGCTCGGCGAATCGATCATGGACGCAGTGTCGGACCAGGTGAAGGCGCTCGAGAGCGGGGTCAGCGTGCGCGACAAGGAGCGTCTCGACCAGTACTTCACCGGCGTGCGCGACCTCGAGGGCCGCCTGGTCAAGTCGCGCGCCTGGGAGGACAAGCCCAAGCCGGTGGTGAGCGCGCCAGCTCCGGTCGATCCGCCCGGGCCCAAGGAGTACATGGACAAGACCCGCCTGATGTACGACCTCGCACGACTGGCGCTGGAGACCGATTCGACCCGCCTGATCACCATCATGCTCGACAGCGTCAATTCGCCGACCATCGAGGTGCCCGGGGCGACCATCACCGACGGCTACCACAGCCTGTCCCACCACGGCAAGTCGCCAGCCAAGCTCAAGCAGCTCGAGGCCATCGACCTTGAGCACATGAAGCTGCTTGGCGGCCTCTACGCCGGGCTCAAGACCGCCAAGGAGGGCGGCGAGACCCTGCTCGACCGCACCATGGTGCTCTACGGCACCAACATGGGCAATGCCAACACCCACGTCACCACCAACCTGCCGGTGCTCTTCGCCGGCGGCGGCTTCAAGCACGGGCAGCACCTCGCCTTCGACCGCCAGAACAACTATCCGCTGCCCAACCTCTTCGTCACCATGCTGCAGCGCCTGGGCCTGCAGGTCGATCACTTCTCCACCAGCACCGGCACCATGAAGGGCCTGACGCTGGCCTAGGCGGCTACCGGCGGGCGCGCGGCAGCGGTGGGGGGCGGCGCGCGCGCGCGTCTACTTGCCGGCGCCGGTGGCGGTGGCGGCGCCGACGGTCAGCACCGTCGGCGTGCCGGTGATGGTCAGCTTGGGGATGGTGATCAGGCCCGCGGTGTCGGCGGTGACCGTCCCGCTTGCGGCACCATACGTCCAGGGCAGGGCCTGGCGCGGCTTCACCTTCAGCGCCTGGACCCGGCGCAGCGAGACGTCGGCACTGGCCTCAGCGGGGACGGTGAATTTGCTGGTCGCCAGCTCGGCGGCGCTGGCGAGCACCAGAGACAGCACGATGCGCTCTTTGGCGAGGCTGACGGTCTTCCAGCGGAAGAAGGCATTGAGCTGGCCGGGCGCCTTGTCGTCGAGGTGGTCCGGCCAGGGCAGGGCGCTGTTGCAGGAGGCATTGGTGAACACCGCGTAGGGCTCGCTGCGCCGAATGGACAGCCAGTCGAAGGAATCGATGAGGTCGTTGATGGTCTTGATCGAAGCGCTGTTGTTGGCATGCCCGTAGGGGCCCCAGTAGAAGTAGAGCGCGTAGTGGCTGGTATTCATCGCCTGCACGAAGCGCTCGTGGCCGGCGGACCATTTGTCGTTCTGCGCCGAGTAGTCGACCACCACCGGCGGGTCGGCGGGCGGGAAGCCGGCGGGCGGCGTCGCTGGCGGGAAGTACATGCGGTTGGACGCGTGCTCGATGCCGGCGGGGACGTTGGCCTTGATCGCGGCGAAGAGGTCGCCGTTGCGGATACCGATGCCGAGGGTGCCGCTGCCGCCCATCGAGTTGCCGCTCAGGTAGACGCGCTCGGGATCGATCGGGTAGGTCGCCATCACGAAGCGGATGCAGTCGAGCACCCGCTTCTCCACCGGCATCGGCTCGCCGCCGGCGTTCTTCTTCGCCAGGTTGGCGTCGCCGTTGGGGAAGCCGCCCCACCACCAGTCGCCGCGGTTGGCGCTGCAGTCGAGGTAGAGCGCGTAGAAGTCGTCCGGCGAGCGGTAGATGTCGTGGTTGCCGACCTGCGAGGTGCACTTGACGCACGACCACACGTCGTGCCCGGCGGAGTGCAGCACGACGTAGAGCGGTGCTTGGGCGTGCTCGGCCTTGGGGTGGACGACGATGAAGGTGTCCTGCTGCGGCGCGGCGTATCCCCACGCTGGGCGCACGCCATGGCGGAAGATGTCAGCTGGGCGACCGATGGGTGCCAGCTCGGCGCTGCGGCTCTGGTCCTTGGCTGGTGGCCACGCCTCCTCGGCACCCGCGAGCGGGAGGACCACCGTCAGCAGCAGCAGCGCTGAGAGCGCGAGGAGGGGGCGGATGGACGACGGGGCGCGCTGCGGCATATCCATGCTCCAGGTCGGTACCGGGCTATCGGGTTGAACACCGCGCGCAGTCGTGTCCCGCACCTTCGCCGGTTGCCGGCAACGGATACAACTGACCTGAAAAAATGTTGTCAGGTGTTTGCCGGCCAAGGCAATATGGAGCCCGAGGAGCCGACGGGGTGACCTGCGCTGCGGCGGGAGTCAGCGTGACATGTCGCTGCACCGGCCTGCATTCTTCCCAGCAGCCGGGACCTCCAGCTGCATGCCGCTGCGAGGGAAGGCTCGTTCCCAGCAGCGATCAGAGCGCTGGCGCCGCCTCGGACCAGAGCTGCCGCCCGTCAGATCCACCGTTGAGGAGCATCTTCGCCATGGCCACCGCTGCGCGCCACTCCGTCCCTTTGGTCACCGCTGCGATTGCCGGGCTCACCGCGATCTCAGCAGCGCTCTCTGCGCCTGCCGTGGCGGCGGACACCACCGCCACGGCCACCGCCACCGGCAGCGATCCAGCGGTGATCGTGCCGCTGAACAAGGCGACCTTCTTCCTCAACGAGGATTTCGAGACCACCGAACCGGGCAAGATCCCCAAGGGCTTCACCCCGATCGGCTCGGTGGGCGTGGTCGATGATGTCGCCCATACCGGCAAGCATTCGCTGCGCCTCAACGCGGCGGTGAGCGGCCCGCGCCAGATCGTGTGGCAGGGAGCGGCGCTGACCGCGATGGGCGGCGAGCACTGGGGCCGGCTCTTTTACCGCGTGCAGCTGCCCTCGCCGCTGCCGGCGAGCGGCGGCATCCACACCACCATCGTGGTCGGCTCGGCCCAGAGCCCGTTGGCCAAGGACAAGATCGAGGTGCGCCTGATGGGCACCAGCACCGGCTCCGACGGCTCCTTCCGCTACCTCTACAACGTGCAGCCGCTGCAGGGCCGCCCCGAATTCGGGCCGGGCTCGGGTGCGACCCAGCACTACACCGACAAATGGACGTTGGCTGAGTGGTACGTCAACTCGGCCACCCAGACCTACCGCTTCTTTGTCGACGGCAAGGAGCTCACCGACCTCGCCATCCACAAGGGCGCGAACAACTTCGCTGGCGCCGAGATCCCGCCGGTGTTCGAGAAGCTCGCCTTCGGCTGGCAGAACTACCAGGCCGCCGCCGGCACCGGCTTCGTCACCTGGATCGATGACATCGCCCTGACCAAGGAGCGCATCGGCGGCGCCAAGCAGATCAAGCAGGACGAGCCGATGAAGTTGACCCCGACCTTCGCCGCCGCCGCGGCGACGGCGCCCAAGGTGGCCAAGCTCCAGGAGTCGATCACCGCCGGACGCATCGGCGCCGGGGTCACCGCGCTGACCAAGCTCAGCGAGGACAAGGACGACAAGGTGGCCGAGGCGGCCAAGGCCGCGCTGGCCGAGATCCAGACCTGGAAGGAGAGCAACGACATGGAGATCACCCGGCTGAAGGACGCCGGCGACATCTTCACCGCCGCCGAGCTCGCCTCCGGCATGGCCACCGGCTACTCCGGCAACGATGCGGCCAAGGCCTACCAGGAGCAGCTCAGCACCTTCAAGAAGGACCCCGGCTACGCCGCCGGCAAGGAGTTCCAGAAGATCGCTGAGACCCCCGCCGACCAGCTCAAGGACCCGCACTTCGTCGGCCTGCTCAAGGCCTTCGTCAAACGCTATCCCTCGGGTTACTACTTCGACCTCGCGCAGCCGCTCCTGCCCGACAAGTGAGTCGCCGCCGGGCGGCGCCGCTCACATCCAGCGCTGGCGCTTGAAGTACCACAGGGAAATCAGCGCCGAGCCCGCCATCAGCCAGAGGGCGTACACGTAGCCGTACTTCCAGGTCAGCTCGGGCATGCGCGATTCGCCGAAATTCATGCCGTAGATGCTGGCGATCCGCGTCGGCGGCATGAACAGCACCGCCACCACCGAGAAGATCTTGATGGTGCGGCAGCGCCTCCTCAGGCGTGATGTCGACCACGTCCAGCCACACCGCGCGCTCAGGGATGGCGCCGTCAGTCACTGCCTGCGGCTGCAGACCTTCTCGGTGGGCAGGTAGGCGGTAATCATCGCGCGCGTCGTTTCCGGGGGGTCGCCTGTACCGCATGGCGGGAGTAGCGGCAAGCGCCGGAAGCTGCCACGCCAGGCAACGAAACGGCTCCTGGGACCGTAGTTTTGTGAATTTCCGGAGAAGAGGGAGGGCGGGCGGACGCTCAGCCGCCGCGGCCGGCCCAGCGCCGGCGCTGTATCTGGTACGGCTGCCAGCCAACGGATCGCGGTATCGCTGGGGTCGGAACGTTGCGCTGGACCGCGGGGCAGGAGGATGGGCGCGTGCGAAGGTCCTGCTCCACAGCGATGCTGCTGCCGATGCGGCGGCATGCGCCGCCACTCGGGCGGCAGCCCCAAACCCGTCGGGAGACATGCATGCAGAGGATCCGCGGCGCTGGCGCTGGTGCTTCAGGTGCGCTCCTGCTCGCAGCGCTCCTGGCCTCGACTCACCTGGGCCTGGTGGCAGGCCGGGCCTACGGCGAGTCGCAGGTGACCTGGGCCTCGGACCCGGTGCGCCCGGACGAGACCGTGCTGGTGCGCGGCGACGGCTTCGGCAGCCATCCCGCGGTATCTTTCTGCCGCGTCGCCGATGGACTGTCGGCAGGACCCGCCCAGATCAGTGAGAGCGCCTGGACCACGCTGCCGACCCTCCAGGCCAGCGCCGATGCGCTGAAGTTCACCATCCCTGCGGGGGAGCAGCCGGGCCTCTACGCCTTCCGCGTAGTGGTCGATGGCGTGCCCTCCCGCCCGGTGCTGCTCAATGCCCCGCAATGCTGGTGGCTGCAGGGCGACGCCGGCGCGACGGCGACGCCGGGCGGCTGGCTGCGCCTGTTCGGCAAATGCCTGGGCAGCGAGCCGGCGCAGGTGCGCCTGGAATTGCGCAACGAGCAGGGCGCGACCAAAGTGCTCGCGCTCGAGAGCGCGGACGGCTGGTCGCTGCGCGCGCGCATCCCCGCTGACCTCCCGCCCGGCACCTTCCAGGTCCGCCTGCACAATGGCCATGGCGGCGGAAACGGCTGGGCGGCAGCGCCCGCGCTGGTGATCAGCGCACCCGCGCCCTGGCCAGAGACGGTCTTTGACGTGCTCAATGGCGCCGGTGCGGACGCGGTTCGCGACATGCGCCGCACCCTGGTCAAGTACGGCAAGCCGGTCGAGCGCACCGCGGAGGTGCTCGCAGCCCTGGCCAAGGCCAAGGCCGGCGGTGGCGGCATCGTCTACTTCCCCGCCGGCCGCTACCACCTCAACGCCCCGCTCGCGCTGCCGCCCCGTACGGTGTTGCGCGGCGAGGGCATGGGCCTGGTCACCTTGTGGTGGGGAAACGGCACCTTCAACCTCGATGGCGGCGGTGACAAGGGCCTGGCCAAGGAGGCCGAGGCCGAACCACCCGCGAGCATGATCAGCGGTCCGTCATTCGCCATCGAGGAGATGAGCATCTACCTGCCCTTCGCCCACCGTACCGGTATCGACGGCTCCGGCGAGGTGCGTCTGCACCAGCTGCGCGTGCGCGTCGATCACCTGTGGGCGCTCGATGGCAGCAAGCGCCCGGAAGGCCTGGTGGCGCGCCTGGGCCATGCCTTCGAGGTGACCGACTGCGACATCATCGCCAAGGGCGAAGCGCTGGCGCCGGGCGAATACGGCGTCATCGCGCGCAACCGCATCGCCGCCGGCAAGGCCACCTGCCCGCTGGGCAACGGTCGCGCGCTGATCGTCGAGGACAACGAGTTCACCAGCACCTACCCCACCGCCTACGAGAACATCAGTGGGGTCGGCCAGGACCTCTACTTCGCCCGCAACCGCCAGCAGGCGCTGCAGGCGCACCAGGCCGACTTCTCCTTCACCTTCGATGCCGGCGGTTCGGCCTACCGTGGCCAGCTGGCTGCGGTCGCAGGCGCCACCGTGACCCTCGCCGGCGACCCGCACTTCCCCAGCTGGGCCAATGAAAAGAGTGGCCTATGGCGCAAGGCCGTGCTGTGCGTGGTCAGCGGCACCGGCAGCAGCCAATGGCGCAGCGTGCGCTCCTTCAGCGGCAGGAGCTGGACCCTGGCCGAACCCTTCACGGTGGCCCCGGACAGCGCCAGTGTGGTGACCATCGTGCCGCTGTGCGGGCGGGCCCTGATCATCGCCAACCGCTTCGAGGACGCCAACTGGGTGAACGCCGGGTACGGCTGCGCGCTCGACGTCATCTACGCCGGCAAC
>JAYVMM010000762.1:0-4355 GCA_043758975.1 Planctomycetota bacterium
CCGACGATGTCGGCCTTGAGCACCTTGGCCTGGGCGTCGGTGAGCGCATGCATGAAGCTCACGGTGTCACCGGAGAGCGCCTGGGCGATGTCGACCTGAAAATGGATGTGCTGGTCTGGGCGCCGCGCCACGCGCATGGTCAGCCATGCCTTCTGGCTGGCGTCGCCGCTGCGCGCCAAGGTGATGGTGATACGCGCAGCCTTCACCCGTGGATCTTCGCGGTCAGCCGGGCCACCACCGCGCCGAGCTCGCTCACCGCGGCCTGCTGCTTGGCGTCGATGAGCGAGCCGTCGGGCTTGAAGGCCTCGTTGGCCTTGGCCACCGCGACCTGCTCGGGCACCACCAGCACCTTGATGTTGCCGAGGATGGCACGCAGGTGCACCAGGCAGCGCAGGCCGCCGAGCGCGCCCGGCGAGGCGCTCATCAGCCCGGCGACCTTGCCCGCGAAGCAGGCGAGCGGCGCCTCGCCGGGCTCGGCGCGCGAGGCCCAGTCGATGGCGTTTTTGAGCAGGGCGGGCAGCGAGCTGTTGTACTCCGGCGAGCTGATCAGCAGCCCCTGGTTGGCCTTGAGCAGGTTCTTGAACGCCTTGACGTTGGCCGGCAGACCATCCTTGGCCTCGAGGTCGCCGTCGTAGAGCGGCATCGGCAGATCGCGCAGGTCGACGATCATGACTTCGGCCCCGGCCAGGCGCGCGCCAGTCACCGCGACGCGGATGAGCTGCTTGTTGTAGGAGGCAGTGCGTGCGCTGCCGGCGAAGGCGAGGAGCTTGGCCATCGGATGATGCCCTTTGGCCAGCCACCCTGGGGCTGCAGTGGCGGGGCGCAAACGATTCCCACCCCTCCGGCTGGCCGAGGCTGCAAGCGGGGAGGGGCACTGCTGTTCCACGCGACCCTGGAAGGGGATGGCGCGGGCGGGGGGAGGACCATAGTATGGCACCCGCGACCGGCTCCCGGTGCGCGCGCAAAGGCCCTGGATCCCTCATGTCCGCCAGCGACCTGCAGCCCGACGACGAGCGCTTCCACGGCAGCCTGGCCGGTCGCGACCTGCTCGAACTGCTGAAGATGCTGCACCGCACCTGCGCGAGCGGGGTGCTGCACCTCGATGCCGGTCCCAACCGCGCCTCGCTCTGCATCGACCAGGGCGCCATCCGCGCCGCCTTCTTCAACGACGCCGCCGGCTCCAGCGCGCTCTCGCGCATCATCCTCATCGGCGCCGCCGAATTCCGCTTCGAGCTCGGCACGGCGCACACCGTCGCCACCTTCGCCGTCAACATCAGCAAGGATACCGCGCTCATCCTCTCCACCGTCGAGCGCATGATCGACGAGCATCAGCGCACTGCCGCACCCGCCACCGCCACCGCTGCGGCTGCGGCTGCCGCGGCGCCCGCGCTGGCGAGCCCGGTGACCTCCACCGTGCGCGCCACCACCGCCCCCGACCTCGGCTTTGAACCGCAGGATGCGCTGCAGACCAGCACCATCCGCATCGCCGCCTTCCAGCTGCCCGAGCCGGGAACGCGCATGGGCAAGTGCGTGCTGAGCGCCGAGATCGGGCGTGGCGCCAGCTCGGTGGTCTACCGCGCCCACCACACCACGCTCAACCTCGATGTGGTGGTCAAGGTACTGATGCATGCCGACAACCCGGGCGCGCACCATGTCCTGCTCACCGCCAACGAGGCCCACCTGCTGGCCCGCCTCAACCATCCCAACATCCTGCGCATCTACGACTTCGCCGATGGCGGGCTGTTCCCGCACCTGGTCATGGAGCTGGTCAACGGACCCTCGCTCGCCGCGCTGATCGCGCGCAACCAGCGCCTCGAACCCGCGCTCGCCCTGCCGCTGATCTGCCAGACCATCGCCGGCCTCGCCTACGCCCACGACTTGGTCGGGCTGGTGCACTGCGACCTCAAGCCGACCAACATCCTGCTCACCGCCGACTACCAGGTGAAGATCGCCGATTTCGGCCTGGCCAAGTCGCGCGGCACGCCGACCGCCTTCGACCAGACGCTCAAGCTCGGCACCATCGCCGGCACCCCCGCCTACATCGCCCCCGAGCAGGTCGAGGGTGGGCGCGCCGCCGCCGACCACCGCTCCGACATCTACGCCCTCGGCGCGACCATGTACCATGCCATCACCGGGCGGCTACCGTTCATCGATGACGATCCGGTGCAGCTGATGGTGCGCCGGCTCTCCGAGGCGCCCATCCCGCCGCACCTGGTCCACCCCAAGGTCGACCGCCGCATCTCGCAGCTGATCATGTCGATGATGGCGCGCGACCCCGCCAACCGCATCCAGACCTATGACGAGCTGCTCGAGCTGACCACCGACCTGCTCGAGGGCACCGTCCCGCTCGACGGCCAGCGCCTCGAGAGCGACGGCGACAGCCGCATCATCCGCCGCCGCTCCTCGTTCTGGAACTACGTGCCCAACCGCCTGTTCCGCCGCACCACCCAGCAGAACGGGGAAGCGGCGAGCTGAGCGCGCAAAGCGCGCCGGGTCACTTGCCCTTGCGCGCCAAGGCGCGGTCGATGACCCCGCTGAAGTGGTCCTGGGCGTTGCGCAGCTCGGTCGCGTCGCCATGCACGGCGGTGAAGAAGTCGGCGCCGCTCGCGGTCGGCTTGAGCGCGACCATGACGAAGCCCATGCCGCTCTGCGCCAGCTGGATGGCCTTGATCTGATCGGCGGTGAGCGCCCCGAACGCCGTCGCCGGGACGCCCGGCTCGGCCTCGGACGCCGCCTTGGCGACAGGCTTGGCGGTCGCCTGGTCGGTGCCGGGGCGCCGCGAGCCCGGGAAGGTGATGATCTTGTTGTCAGCCATGGCCCCCAGGGTGGCGCGGGCCCACGCCCGGGCAAGGCGCGAAGGCGGATGCCGATTGCCTCGGCCACGCGCGCCCAACGCTCTCAGCCATGCCACCCTTCCTGGACCGCTGCTGCGTCATCCTCGTCCGCACCCAGGGCCCGGTGAATCTCGGCATGGTTGCGCGCGCCTGCGGCAACCTCGGCGTCTTTGACCTGCGCCTGGTGGCGCCGGAGTGCGAGGTGAACTGCCCCGACACGCGCAAGTTCTCCACCCATTCGCGCGAGCTCATCCTCAACGCTCCGGTCTTCCCCGAGCTCGGTGCGGCGGTGCATGATTGCGACCTCGCCATCGGCTCGAGCGCGCGCAACCGCGACAGCGAGTACGGCAAGGGCATGAACCTCAGGGAGGTGCCGGCCCTGGTGGCCAGGCGCGCCGCGCGCAAGGTGGCGCTGGTGTTCGGCAACGAGGCTGATGGCCTCAACGATGCCGAGCTCATCCTCTGCCAGGCCTGGATGCACCTCGACACCTTCGGCCCCAACACCAGTTACAACCTCAGCCATGCGGTGGCCATCGTGCTCTACGGGCTCGCCACCAGCGCTCCGCTGGAGCCCGCCGCGGTCGAGCCGCCGGCGACGCGCCAGGAGGTCGACCTGCTCTACCGCTACTGGCTGGGTTCGCTCGAACGCTTCCAGTACTTCCGGCGCACCGAACGCGACCGCTTCGCGCCCCAGCTGCGCCGCCTGTTCAACCGTCTCGACCTCGGCAGCCACGAGGCCCAGGTGCTGTGGGGCATGCTTTCGCAATTCAATGTCTTCGCCTTCGGCGACCGCGGGCCGCTGCCGGACCACCCCAGCGCCGAGCCGCCCGCACCTGCACTCACCGCCGGCAACCCCGGCGAAGCCGGCGGGTAATGCCGGGACGAGCCGACAAAGCCCTGTAGGACATAGCCTTACGCCGTAAGATCCGGGGCGGCCCGGAGCCTGCCGAAAGGTCTGCGCGCCGGCCCTGGTGTCGCGCCGCTGCTGCGTACACCTGGCGCATGACCTGGTCGAGCAGCGCCGCCTTCTATGACCAGCTGCGCACCCTGCTGAACGCCGGCATGTCCATCGGCGAGGCGCTCGCCCTGGCGGCGGGCTCCGCCGGGCCCCCCCACCGCCAGCTCGGGCAGCGCTGGGCGGCGGGCTGCGTGCAGGGGCAATCGCTCGCCGACCAGATCGCGACGGCGGCAGCGGACGGCGAAGAGGCCGCCCTTGCCGCCGCCCTGGTGCGCGCGGGCGAAAAGAGCGGCGCCCTGCCGGAATTGTGCGGCGAGATCGCCGGCTACTACCGCCACCTCATCGCCATGCGCAGCCTGGTGGTCGCCCGCCTGGTCTATCCCACGGTGCTGCTGCACACCGCCTTGATCGCGGCGGCGATGCCTGCGGTCTTCATGTACCACTACCCGGCCGCGGTGCTGCTAGCCGGACCGGGACTGCTGTGGCTGGGCATCGTCGCCCTCCTCCTTTGCCTGCGCCTGGCCAGCAGGCAGGCGCTCGCCCGCCTGGCCCTGGCCTGGCCG
>JAYVMM010000763.1:0-1518 GCA_043758975.1 Planctomycetota bacterium
ATCTCGATGCCGGTGCGCCCGAGTATGCGCCGCCCGGAAGCTGCAGGGGCGGCGGGCGCGGCGGCAGGCGCGTGCGCATGCAGCGCGGGATTGAGCACCACCTGGTTCTTCTTGGCGATCGCCTCGATCGCGCCGCTCTGGCTGTTGCGGCGGAACAGCAGGTTGTCCTGCCCGCTGAGCTCCCACGCCTTGACCACCCGCCCATCGGCGAGGCGGACCTTGGAGCCCGAGGTGACGTAGAGCCCGGATTCGATGGTGCAGCCGTCGCCCAGGCTGATGCCGAGACCGGAGTTGGCGCCCAGCAGGCAACCTTCGCCGACCTTGATCACCTCTTTGCCGCCGCCGGAGAGCGTGCCCATGATGGAGGCGCCGCCGCCGATGTCGGAGCCATTGCCGACCACTACCCCGGCGCTGATGCGGCCCTCGACCATCGATTTACCGAGGGTGCCGGCGTTGAAGTTGACGAAACCCTCGTGCATCACCGTGGTGCCCTCCGCGAGATGCGCGCCGAGGCGCACGCGGTCGGCGTTGGCGATGCGCACCCCGCCCGGGATGACATAGTCGGTCATGCGCGGGAACTTGTCGACGGCGTGCACCTGGACCTCGCAGCCGTGCAGGCGCAGGCGCAGCCGCACCGCCTCGAAGCTGTCGGGGTCGAAGGGTCCGCGGTCGCTCCACACCACGTTGTTGAGATGGCCGAAGATGCCCTCGAGATTGACCTCGTGCGGGCGCACCTTGCGCGCCGAGAGCAGGTGCAGGCGCAGGTAGACGTCGTGGGCGTCGACGGGCTTGAGCTGGAGGTCGCCGATGAAGGTCGCCACCAGCAGGCGCGGGATGGCCAACCCGCCGGCGCCCGGCTGGCCGAGATGGTCGCGGGCGTAATCGGCGAGGCTGCGCAGGACCTCGATGTTGGCGTGGCGCTTGCCGTCGCCGGTGAAGGCGGCGAAGTGCGCGAGCGCCTGCTCGAGCTGCTCGAGGTCGAGGTAGCAGGTCTTGGCCCCGGAGCGGTAGCCGCACACCGCGCTGAGCACGGCGGCGGTGCCATAGTTCTCCTTGAAGTTGGGCACCGGGTACCAGCTGTCGAGGATCTTGGCCGGTGAGCCGACCTCCGCCGAACGGTCGAGGTCGCTGATGCCGAAGCTGGCGATACCGAGCGCGAAGGCCTGCGGGCGGCAGTAGCCGTCCTCGCCCTCGATGCGATTGACCAGAGCCTTGAAATCGTCCAGCGACATGCGCGCGCTCCTGGTGGTGGCGGTCCCAGCCTTGGACCACGGTGGCCAAGGCAAGGAACGTTTTTCCTGCCCCCCGCGCTCAGCTGGTGGCGTAGGGATCGACGTCGATCGCCACCCGCACCCCCTGCGTGGCAATGAGCGGACCGCTCGCAAGCAGGCGGTCGAGGAAGGCCTGGGCGGCGCCGCGGCTGGGCGCCTTGACCAGCGCGTGCCAGCGATGCTGGCCCTTGAGGAAGGCGAGCCCGGCGGGATTGGGCCCGAGCACGCTGCAACCGGCGGCGACGGC
>JAYVMM010000764.1:0-4505 GCA_043758975.1 Planctomycetota bacterium
CACTGGCTGGTACCGATGCCACCACGGTGCTGGCGGCGCTGGGCCAGCTGGCGAAACACTCCACCCTGGGTCGCACCTGGACCGCTCATGACTTACACCAGGCGCTGGCCGCCTCCGCCATCTCAATCGACCTGCAGGCCCGTCAGGCCATCGCCATCAGCTGGCTCGAGGACCGAACCTCCGAATATCTGGAGCGAATCGCCCGCTCGCGACGAGGGCTGGATGCTTATGAACGTACCGAGGTGTCCCAGGTCGTCACAGCAGTCAGGCGTGATCCACGTCCATGCATGATTCTCGTTCATGGCGCTGCAGGACGAGGGAAGAGCGAGGTCATCGCCCACAGCGTTGCGACCCTGCGGGCGGCCTCGTTCACGGTGCTGGCCCTGCGGGCCGATGCCGCGCGCGATCCCGCGGTGGGCGATGATCCGGTTCGCCGTTTGTACGGTCTGATCGGCGATGGAGTCGGAATACTGGTCATCGATCAGCTCGACCAGGTCGCCGCCACGGTCGGGCGGACCCAGGGCGGCATCGTCATTGTCGAACGGTGGGTACGATCGGCGCTCCGATCAGGATTAGTAGTGATCGTCGGCTGTCGCAGTGTCGATGCCCTGCACGAAACGCAGCTGCACCAAGTCATCAGTAACCGGGAGCAACGACTACTGACCATCGAAGTGCCCCTGTTGCCGGAGCCAACGGTGGCGGCCCAGCTCGCACTGGTGGGCGTTCCGCTCAACGATCTCGGGATGGACCTCCGGCGCCTGGCCCGTAACCCCATGATCCTTTCCCTGCTCGTCGACTTGGTGCGCCGGCGGAGAGCCTGGCGCGGTGCCTCATCGACACATGATGTCATTGATGCCTGGATGCAGGCACTCAGTGCCGAGTTCGGCCCAGAGGCCATTGAGGCGATCGATGCCATTACCCTGGCCATGGAAGCCGATGGTGTCATCGCAGTCGCCCGCCTCCAGATCCCGCAGCGGCTGCGTCCCGCCCTTACCGACCTGATCAACGCCCAACTGGTCGTCGAGGAGGCTGGTTCACGGGTTCGGCTCTTCCATCAGACTATTGCTGATGCTCGGACCGCGTTGCGCTGGGGCAACGTAGCGCAGCTGGATCAACTGCTGGTCTTGCTTGGACCGCGCCATCTCCAGGGCTTCGTTGCCGCCCGACGCATGCGCTTGAGCATCTCCCTTCTAGCGGCAAAGGGGAAGCACGGTGTAGACATCATCCGCGACATTGCCCTCAATGACCGCGTGCGCCCGCTACTGCGTCGGGGCATCATGCTGGGCTTGGCCGATCTCGAGGTCATCGATGTCCCACTGCAGAATGTTATCTTCGCATGGCTGAATGACCCCACCACCAGGGAGTTGGTGCTTGAACTGGTGGTG
The DNA here is from genome assembly GCA_043758975.1 of Planctomycetota bacterium. Lineage (GTDB taxonomy): Bacteria > Planctomycetota > UBA11346 > UBA11346 > UBA11346 > BOG-1363. Next base: position 1,386 of record JAYVMM010000764.1, read on the forward strand.
CGTAGCCAGGTGGTCTGGATGGAGCGCCTCGACGCATGGTTCGATGACGCCTGGACGGCTTGGCCAGCTGGCCGTGACCGCCTGCTCGAGTGCTGCGCCCTGGTCAGCGTGCAGCTGGGCGACCGCGTGGCCGCGCATCTGACCCGCTGGGACGCCGAGACGCCTGGGACCTTGGGGCGCGCCCGCCTGGTTTTCTGGCATAGCCCCGCCAAGGACACCGATGAGTTGTTCCTGAAGCGGATCGAATTCATGGTGGCGACAGGCAATGACGACTATCCCATACCGTGGAAGGAGCTCTTTGCCGACACGCCGCTCCGTGCCGGCATTCTGCTGCGGGTGATGCTGACCCCGATGACGCAAGTGGCGCTCATCGGTAAGGACTCTCCCCATTGGACACACGATTGGCCGCAGGCGCTCCCCCCAGCGGCCGTGCTCATCGGATATGCTCTCTGGCGCGAATTCCAGTCGTGGTGGACTTCTCTGGGCGCTATCCCGCTTGGTTCCATCCAGACGGCATGGGCCAGTATCCCGGCTTGCCTGCTGGTGATGATGGTCGACCTGCTCAGTGAATGCCTGGCCGAGGCTCTGATGGACGGTCGGCTGACCTGGGCCGAGGTCCTGGCCGAAATGCCGGAACCCCAGCGCGATCTGGATGTATGGTTGCTTCTGCGCACAGGTGCGCGGGTGGATGCTCGTCGCTGCCCAGCGGGCAGCATACGGGATGCAATCGTATGGTTCACGGCAGAGCCCCGGTGGGCGCATATCCGCATCGGAAGCCACGGCCATGGACGCCTACCCGGGGCCGCGGCATTCCTAACCGCACTGGTTCCGGGGCTTTCTCTCCCGGACTATGCAGCTCTCGAGTGCTTTTTGATCCGTTACCCGGATGAGACGGTTGATGAACGGGATCACCTCGGAATGGCGCTTGGTGGCGACGACGGTACCCCATCGCGTCGCGGACTGACCACCTATATCCTTTTGCCATCATTGGGCAAAGAGCGGTGGTCAGCGGAGGCGACGCAGCTCCATCAGGAGCTCGCGTCCACATTCTCGCCGTTAGACCAATTCCTGTTTGCTGAACGACAGATCTACTCCGGATGGACTCCCGATCAGGTGTCCATCGCCGAAGGCGAATCCTGGTCGCCCGAGCAGTGGATCGATGCATTCACACAATCTGCTGATCATCGCTCCGGCGAGCGGATCGTGCGAAGTGCGCACCGTTCGCGCCATAACCTGAGCATGCTGCTGCAGAATTGCGCAGGCCGGACTCCGTTAGCGTTCGTGAACGTGGCGCAATGGTTCGCTGATAAGCCTGCAGCCGTACCTGACACGGCTGTGTCTTTTCTCATCCGGGCTCTAGGACGGACGACCCCTCCAGACCAATCGCATCCGGGACAGGCGTGGACACCCCTTGATGATGCCACGATCGCGGCGCTGATCGCGCAGCCGGGAATCCTCCTGCGCGACGGATGCAGCTACGACGTAGCGCAAGTCATCGAAGGGCGACCGGCTATCGCCTGGTCGGACCACGTGATCGATCGCCTCATCGCCCTCGCCCGACAGAAGGGGGGGGGGTATATAGCAAGGGGGCGACCACAGGATCTGCTGCATTTCCGCATTACCGATTCGGCCTGCAGTGCCATGCACGCGCTGGCCCAGATCGCTCAGCACCATCCCACCCGTCGGCAGGCCATCCTCGCGCTCGCGGAGGAGATGGCACAGCATGTGGATCCGGGGCGGCGGGCTTCAGCGGGAGCCATGGCCCTCAACTGCGCAGACGTTGACCTAGCCCTCGCCGGGTCCGTTGTCCTGGCAATCGCCCAGGATCCGCTCATCGCAGCTGAGCTGGACATCCATGGCGGACTGTGCGCCATCGTCTGCGACCCGCGATTTAGCCCCATTCAGCATGATTCTGCCCGGGACATCCTGATCGGCCTGGCAAAATCGTCCGTGCCCCATATCGCCGATCGGGGGGGGTTCGGGATCTTCTACCTGCGCTGCTGGGGCGTCATCGACCATGAGCGGTGCGTTGCCATCTTGAAGGACCATCCAATCGCGCGCATCGCTGCAGCGACAACTTTGTCCAGTAGTCTTGCGGATCGTGCAGCTCCAGCGTGGATGTATGCCTATGCCGTCGCTCTGGCTGAAGATACGGTATCGGCGGTTGGGGAAGCAGTGGTCCAGTGCCTGCGAGATCCGAAGAATACCCACCTGGTCGATGATCACGCCTTTATGCTCGCTCTCGCATCGACCGCCGCGGTCATCCGGGATCCCGATGCCATGATCGATGCATGTGATCGCGGAGGGTCTCTCCTCCCCGTCAAGGACCTGGTGATGAGGATGAGCGCGAACGTGCTCGATCCAAAGCGTTCGATGCGCGATCCATGGCGGGCCGATCGCCAGGTCCAACGGTTGAGCGGCATGCTGATCCGGCTCTATGAGGAAGCCGACCATGCAGGGGTCTCGGCAACATCAGCGCAGGCTTTGGATGCCATTGATACCCTGATCGAGGCACAATTGTTCCGTGCGGGCGATCTGCTGATGCTGATTACCAAAGCCGATCAGCCAGATTAATGGAGCAATTGTTTGCGGGTGTGCTGACATGTAGTTGATCGGCATTTGAAGTTGGCCGCTAGACTGATTTGGCGGTCAATACGATATCGATATGTATCGTACAAATTGTGAATTTGAGCCCTTTGATTTCGCCCCCCCCTTCATTAAATTTGCTATGCTAAAATACAATTATGCATACCAAGTAGGGGGTCTAAGTCCTTGGCCTTACAGGGTCATATTCTGGGTGTCCGAAATATCAGAGGGCTAGAGGATTAAATACCCCAACTCGGCGACCAAGGGTCCAGGATCGTTACTCAGGTGTTATGCCGTCAATTCATAGGCCAAAAACACCCGAAACTTGTGCGGTGGAATACCCCGATTCCCTTCAATGCGTCATTATGCTAGATTTTGACATATAAATTAGTCATAATAACTGTCATTCCAGTATTTTATGGATTTTTTCTGGCTGAACAAAATAGCCATTTTTGTAGCACGAACATTTAGTTTATTCGCACGAATCACTAGAATTCACACGATTTATGCGTCCGGGCGTGCGAAATTCTCGAC
>JAYVMM010000765.1:0-3120 GCA_043758975.1 Planctomycetota bacterium
CCGCCCAGGCGCAGGGCTGGTGGCTCGGCGTCCCCGGCCTCGACGATGATCTCACCGCCAGCGATGCGCCCGGGCATCCGGCCACGGCCCTGCAGGCGATCGCCGCGCGCGGCGAACTGGTGTCCTGGACCTTCGCCATCCGCCCGCTGCGCGACCTTCCCGGCGAGGTCGCGCTCTCCTGCTCGGACCTCAGCGGCCCGGCTGGCACCATCCCGGGCAGTGAACTCGACTGCCGCTATGTCCACCAGCTGGTGCGGCGCGCGGGCAGCGACCTCTCCTACACCATCAGTCCAGAGAGCGTGCGCCACCTCGCCGGTGCTGGGCTGCGCCTGGAACGTGAGCGCACGCGCCAGTTCTGGATCTCGCTGCCAGTGGCCGTCCGCACGCCCGCCGGCAGCTACAGCGGGCGCGTGACGCTGAGCACCGGTGGCGCCGGTAGCGCCAAGAGCACCGCCATCACCCTACCCGTGACCCTTGAGGTGCTCGACACCGCGCTCGACGAACCCGACTTCAACATGGGCTTCCTCGGCGCGTGGGTGCCGTCGGTGCTGCCGCGCGCGCGCACCGCCGACGCCTGGTTCGAGCTCGCGCGCGCGCTCCGGCGCCTGGGCATGAACAGCTTCTGCGGCGGCCCTGCCATCGGCTTCAACGGCCTGGGCGCCGACGGGAGCGCGCGCCTGGACTTCGCCGCCTGCGACGCCTACTTCGCCGCCCTCGCCAAGGCCGGTTTCACCCGTCCGCTCTACAGCTACGGCGGCCCGGCGATGGTCGAGGGCCTGGGCGATCTCGCGGGCATCCAGGAGAGAGCGCACGCCGCCGGCAAGGAACCCGCCGCGCTGCTCGCCACCGTGTGGGGGGCGGTGGCGGAGCACGCGCGCGCCCAGGGCTGGCCGCCGGTCTACTACGGCATGCTCGACGAGCCGCGTACGCTCGAGCAGGCCAAGGCCAGCCTCGCGCTGCACCAGCTCTACCGCACCGCGGTACCCGCCCTGCGCGACGGCGGCTTCTACTCGGTGGATTGGAAGGGGAGCGACCCCTTCGCCACCACCGTCCAGCAGCTGTTCGCCACCCTGGCGTGGTCGGGCCTGAACGAGCACAGCCAAGCCGACCTCGACCATGCCCGGGCTGCCGGGCGCGAGGTGCACATCTACAACCAGGGGCTGGACCGCCACAGCTTCGGCGCCTTTCAATGGGCCGAACTGCGCAAGGGCGTCAAGGGGCGCATGCAATGGCACGTCCTCGCCCTCAGCGGCTATCAGTACTACGACCTCGATGCGCGCGAGCCCGATCCCGGGGTGGTCAATTGGGGCCGCGACGAGCTCATCCCCACCCTCGGTTCCTTCCGCTGTGCCGCCGGGGCGGTCGATCTGCGCTACGCGGTGACGCTATGGAACCTCGCCCAGCGCCGCCACGGCGAGCCGGCGGCGGACGCCGCGGCTGCCTACCTCGCGGGGGTGGCGGCGGCGATCCCCACCGGCGCGCGCGCACGCCCCGCCGGGGTGCCTGACGGCGAGGCCTTCCGCGCCGCCTGCGTCACCCAGCTCAAAGCCCTGCTCGGCCACTGAGCGCGGCGCGCATTGCTGTGCCCGCACCGCGCCTATAGTCCCACCCCGCGCGAGGAACACCCATGACCATGCCGATGTCCATCCCCATGACCTTGCGCCTGATGCTGTTGATCGGCTGCCTGCTGCTGCTCGGCTGCGCCGAGGAGCGCGCGGGCTCCGCCTCCGCTCCCGCTGGTGTCGATTTTGCGCACACCGCCGACCAGGCCCTGGAAGCGATGCGTGCGCACGCCACCGAGATGAAGGTCAACGGCGCTGCCGTAGTCATCCATCTCACCGGCGAGGCGACCACCAGCTGGGAATCGCGCATGGTGGTGGTGGGCACCTTCCTGCCCAAGGGCGAGACCAACGTGCTCGCCGTCGCCTATGCCAAAGCGGCGGAGATGGCCGACACCTTCAAGGACAGCGGTACCAGCACTCCCGCGCGCGCGGTCAAGCGCGGCGAGAACGGCTGGAAGGGCGGGGTGGCACGCAAGGTGAATGGCGGCTACGTGCTGGTCGCCTTCAGCGGCGGCAAGTCGGAGGACGACGTCGCCATCTCCCAGGTCGGCCTCGACATCCTCGCGCGCGCCTACAGCGAACCGCCGGTGGCAAAATAGGCCGGCGGCTCATCCAGCGCCGTCGTTCTAGCTCGCGGCGCTTTGGCAGGTTGCATGCTTGCCGGGCGGGCTGACTGCCTTCCTGCCGAGCGCGGCAGCTGGCAGCGGGCGGAATTCCCTGTAACGAAACTGTCATGACCGGGACTTAATGAGTGGGCATTTACGCACCCGGCTCCGCCCACCGCGCCGGAGCGCGCCCGTGCCCCGCCACCCAGCGCCACCACCCTGGCCGAGGAATGCCATGCGAATCCCCCAGCGCCGATGCGGTGCCAGCCTGCTCTGCCTCCTCCTCGCCAGCGGCGCCGCCGCCCCCCTGCTGACCGCCGAAGAGGAGATCCTGCTGGTCTCGGGCGAGCGCGTGACCGGCGAGGTCATCTCCGACACCGACAAGGCGATCGAGCTCCGCCGCCTGGTGCTGGTCAAGCACAACGCGGTGGTCGCCACCGTCATCATCGCCAAGGACCAGATCAACCACCGCGAGCAGGTGCCCTCCGCCACCGTGCAGTACCAGGCGCGCGCCAAGACCTCCCCCGACACCCTCGAGGGCCACATCGCCCTGGCGCGCTGGGCCATCGCCCGCTGCCTGGTCAAGGAGGCGGCGGAGAACGCCAAGCGCGCCGACGACCTCGACGCCGACAACCCCCTGGTCATCCGCCTCTACAAGGAACTCGGCTACACCCGGGTCAAGGACGTGTGGGTGCGCGAGGACGAGTACCTAGCGGCCAACGGCCTGGTCGACTACATGGGCAAGATCATGACCCCCGCCGAAGCGGAGAAGGCCAAGGCCATCTCCGCCGACACCCAGGAGCACGACGCCGCCACCCAGGCGATCAAGGATGACGAGTTCTATCTCGCCCACGGCGAGGAGAAGGTCAAGGAGCTCACCGACAAGCTCGACAAGGAGAAGACCGACCAGAGCAAGGCCAAGGACGACGCCACCGCGGCCAAAACCCGCATCG
>JAYVMM010000766.1:0-1672 GCA_043758975.1 Planctomycetota bacterium
CCGCCGGCTCAGTCACGGTACCGTACGCAGGAATTCCATGCCAATGATCAGCGATAGCGCCCACTGGGCAGTTCCTGGCGTATCGGTGTGCGGATTCTCAGTGGTTGGTTCAGGTACTTGGGGTCCTGCGAAGATCTGCGGCGATGCCGGGAAGCGATCAACGCCCTTCACGAGCAGGCTCTGGCGCAGCTGATTCCACGCTTTGCGTCCGAGTTCCGGGTCGTGGTGCTCCTGCGCCATGTAGGCGGCGATGCGTGACCCCGTATAGGAGGTATCCGGATTCTTGCGCGCCCACACCTCCAGGACGCGATTCCAGGCCGTCTTGAATGCGGGAACATCGATGTCCTGCATGATTTCATACATGATCTGATCGCCGCCGAAGAGCACCAGGAATTCATAGGTCTTGAGGTTCGGCTCTCCGATGTCCGTAAAGGTCTTGGTGCGGGGATCGAAACCGAAGGCCAGGCGCTGCGCAAATGCATCAGGCATCGATCCGAGGCTGCGCATGCCCGCCGCCACGAAATCACGGTAGCGGACATCTCCCGTACGTTCCCACTGCGTATACCAGTTGCTTGCCAATGCCGTCCAGTCTGGGCCAGTGCGGATGACCAAGGGGATCTCAGGTCGGGGGAGCTTATGCCGCAATGGTGCGGCCTCGGCCAGGTGTTCGTCGGCGGTCAGGGTCTCACGCATGAGGTCACCGACCCGTTCGTCCGCGCTTAGATAATAATAGAAGCGCTTGAGGAAGGCTTCGCTGATGCGGACCTCCTTGGCCCCGCAGCCCCAATGGCTGACGTTGTGGCGCGAGCCGATGCCCGCGAAGCGTCCGCTATGGTAGACATCGACTTCGCTGGTATTGCGCGTCATCGCTTCGGCGAGGCGGAACGCATCAGCCCGCCCGCTACGCAGGAACACGTACCAGAGCCATGCATCCGACATCAGCTCGGTGTTGTTCCAGGCATGCCCACCGACGTCGTACAGCCAGCGATGGCGCAGGGAATCATAGGTGCGCATGAAATCGCCGAAGTCCCAGAAGCCATACCAGTGGCGCTGCTCGACCTCATGGGCGAAGAAGCTCCACGCGCGATCGAGCTGATCCTCGATGGCGATGCGATCCGGGGTGGAGCGATCGGGCAGGCTCCAGGGGCCGAATGCTCCGACCTCATGGTAGTAGCGGGGATCGCATACCAGCAAGGGTGGCGCGGCGGACTCCTGGGCGAAATGGGCCAGATCGTCATTGCTGGGCGTATCCCCGCATGCCCACAGGGTCAGCTCCGAGGTATTGGCGACACCGACGGGGGTGCTGAAGCCGTCTTGGTGGTCTTCATAGGAGATCGTCCCGTCGTGGCCGATCACATCGTAATGGCGCAGGTCCATGGGCTGGGCCTCTGGCGACCAGAACCACATGGTCATGGTGGCAGCGGGATCGGTGGCGTGGGATATCTCGAGCGAGGTGGGGTATTTCTCCCAGAAGCGCCGCATCCCGATCGCCAGCCCCCCGCTGACGTCACCGAGGAAGGCGAGACCGCGCGCGCGATGGCCATCGCCGGCATGGAGCCAGGAACTGCCAGGGCCGGTACGTTTGGCGATGGAAAATGAATCCGGGGCAAGCTGCACGAGCTTGAAGGCGTCCCAGCGGGCGATGGTGGCGAATTGCGCTCTGGTCTCAGGG
>JAYVMM010000767.1:0-4157 GCA_043758975.1 Planctomycetota bacterium
CGGATCCTTGCTCGGCTCTCCCCCGGTGACAGACACGCTCGGGGACAACGACAGCAAGGCCGTCAACACCTCCGCCAAGGCCGCGAAGTAGCATTCGTCGTCGGTTTCGACCTGCTTCTGGCGATCAAGCGAGCCGCCACGGGAGGCGGGACGCAATTCCTCGACGCAAAAGGCGCAACGCGCGTTGCAGGGCTGGGCGCTGTAGATCGACAGGTTGGCGTTGGCGTAGACGGAATGCGTGGTGCCCCACAGATCGATCGGAACCGTGCGGGCGGCGGTGCTGTTGCCCAGAAGATCAAAGGCCGCGCACTTCCGGCGCCGCCACTCGTCCCGGAAGATAGCTGCGGTCATGCCAGCACCCGCATGCCTTCCGAGCGGGCGACCAGATCCGGTCCAAATCGCTTCCCGTCGGGATTCACCAGGGTGAAATTTGACATCACCGGCACCGGCATGTCCCAGTCCTCCTCCCCGGCCGCAAAGCCATAACGCTGCAGGAAGAAGATGTTCGCATGCTGGGCCAATCCCGCCGCCGCAATCGCCGCCCGGACCTGCTGGTCGTCCTGGGCAATGCCGCGGCGGAGACGGACGTTGATGACCAGCAGCCGATCGCCTGCAAGCGATGCCATGACATCGCGGAGCAGGACGACGAGGTCAAGGTGCCTGGCATCCCTCTCCATCAAATGGTGGTTCACCGACAATTTGATGGTCAGGGGAGTGCCCAGCCCGACCACCCAGGAACGAAGCTTGTCCGCAGCGCGAGGCAGGACGACCCCATTGGTGCAGACCACCAGGTTCACGCAACGGGGATGACCCCGTGCCCGGCGCACGAATTCGTTGAAGTGGGGATGAATGGTCGGCTCACCGCCTTCGAGCTGCACTTCGAAGGGACCGACCGCGGGGAAGCTCGAGACGTAGTCCTCCACGCTCAACCAGGTGCTGCCCTGGGGCGACGAGCAGGTGCTGCACCACGGACACGCGCGGTTGCAGTGATTGGTCACCGCGAAATAGACGCGGTGTGCGCGCGACGGGGTCGGATGGTCGAGCGGCTTGTCCATCATTCCTCCAGGAGCAGGTCGCTCTGATAGGGGATGACCTTGCCATCGGCGCGATCGCCGAGGTGGTGGTCGATGCGCAGGTCGATGGCGACCGTGCCGAGGACCGTGCGCAGAGCGGCGATGATGGCTGGTGCATCGACCGGAGCTCCAGCGGCTGGGCGCACCACCAGGTCGCAGGAGCGGTTGCCATGCTGCCGCAGCTCATGCTGGACGAAGGGGAAATCGCGCAGGATGCGTGAGAGGTCGACCGGATTGACGATTGTGCCGTCAGCTGCGCGCATCAGCACGGGCGCCCGCCCTTCCAGATCGAAGAGGCGTGGCATGGCGTCGCCGCAGGCGCACGCCGTGTATTCGATACGCCCGAAGTCTCCGGTGCGGTAGCGGAGCAGGGGCAGGAAGGGATTCCTCCCGCCCGAGACCGCGATCTCGCCCCGCTCGCCGGGTGCTGCCGCCTGCCCATCGTGGCGCAGCACCTCGATGTGCAGATCATGCGGCAGAAGGTGATAGGCCTCCCCGAGCGGGCAGAGGTAGCCGATGGGGCCGGTTTCGGTCAGCGAATACCAGTCGATCACCGGGCAGCGGTAGGTTTGGCTCAAACGCTGACGCAGGGACCTACTCATCGCGACTGCGGTCGAGATCAGCGCCTTCGGCGAGCAGCGGATGTCCATACGCATCATCTCAGCGAAGGAGATGGGATCCCCAGTGAGGATCTCGGGTGCCATCTCCGCGAAATAGCGCTGCGCACTCGCCGCGTGCGGCCAATCGCCTGCACGCAGATTGAGCTTCGCGAAACCCGCGCCGTTCCACGCCGACAGGATGGTGGGGTAGGTCACCGTCCGCAGCTGCGCGCCGACCAGGAAGCAGGCGACGGATTTCGCATCGAAGGCGGTGCGTACACCATGCCTCAGCAGCGCATGCTCGATGAGCGGCTGATACGCGGCCGCCGCCCGCGCGTCGTGGGGGACCAGCAGGACATGGCCGGTGGTGCCCGCCGTGCGATAGACGATGAGGCGCTCGAGATCCGCATCGTCGGGCACCAGTTCCCACACCGCTACGGCAAGGTCCGCGCGTGACATGGTGGCGATGCGCTGCCAGCCGGTGGCCAGGTCCGGGATCCCGGCCAGGCGCCTGCGGAAGGACGGCACCCGCTCCCGCAAGGATGCCAGGCGTTGCAGGATGGCCGGTGCTGGCGGGCCCGGGGCATGGGCACCGCGGAAGGCGGACAGATCCTCGCGCAAGCGCTCGAGGGCGGCAAGATCCCCGCTCGTCAGCCGGTCCCCGGCCTGGTGGTTCCAGCGCGGCGCATCCGGGTGTTCACGGAGCCGGTTGAGCATGCGCTGGCCGTCGGGCCCGAGCAGAGGCGATCTGGCCGAAGACTGGTTCGTGCTCATTCGCGATTGACCTTGGCCGCGGCCTCCTGCGCAGCCTTCTTCGCCATCGCTTCGCGCACCTCGCGGGACCGCCGCTCGCGCTCGCTGGCGCCGAGCAGGACCCGGCGGCGTTCGCAGGAATCGACCTGGCGGAAGCGATCGTCGGCCTCGTTGCGGGTTTCTCCCGGCAACTCCAGGGCAAGTGCACGCACGGTCAGGCGGATCAGCTCCTCGCGACGCTCCTCGTCGGTGTCCAGCTGGTCCCGGTTCACGATGCCCGCGACACTGGCGATGTCCTGGATCAGCAAGCGCTCGAGCCCAGCGAGCGGCAGCGGCCTGGAGCGGAACGCTGGATGCCAGAGCATATGCACAGTCGCAAGGATCCAGCGCAGGCGGTTGCGTTCGGTATCCCCTGTATCGGCGGGGGCGAAAGTCGCAAGGGACTCGGCGCTGGGCGCCGCGCCCTGGCAAGTCTCGAAGAGATCGGCAACCACCGCGCGGACCCGCACGAGTCCTCCGGGAAAACCCTCGGGCTCGGCCCGGAATGCCGCCGGCATCTCCGCCATCCAGCGCAGCAGTTCGCCCAGTGGAGGCACGTTCATCGCCGCTCTCCGTAATTATCCCGCACGAAGGCCCTGGCGAAGGCGACCAGGTCCTCCCAGGCCCGGACGGCGTGGATGCGGAAGCCCAAGTCCTCCATGGGAACGTGGGCCGCCCAGCCGGCGACGTTCGGCAGGTTCAGCACCAGGGTGCCGCCCCCGCGCGCCTTGGCGAGGGCCATGGCGGCGATCGCGGCGCCGGCATGGCCCCGTTCATCCCGCAGCAGCATGGTGTCGCATCCATCATCGGAGATAACCACGATGTGGGCCGGCGGCTCGCTCGGCTTCCGCACATTATACGTGTCGCGCAGGAGATGGATCGGGAACGCCGTACCGCCGCTGATGTAGCCGGTCACGGTCCCGAGCACGCGGCGTTCATCGCGGATGAACCCCCCGGTGGTCTCGTACTTCCCCGCCGAAGACCACAGGGTGGCCTGCACCCGCGCGCCGGCACGCAGGGCGCTCATCGCCAGGATGGTGGCGCAGAGCGCGAGGTAGCTCACCGACATCGCGGGGTTAGGCATGCTTCCCGAACTATCGATGTAGATGTCGAGATCCATCGGCACCCGCGCCGGATCGCTACCCGGCGCCTCGCCATAGACCCGCTGCACGGTGGTGACCCCGGGGATCAGGTACGGGGATAGTTTGACCGATTCCATGAGGTCGAGGTCTTCCAGGGCGTCTCCGACTCCCCATTCCCGGTAGCCCTCGGCGAACGGCTCCATGCTCTGGGGGGCGCGCCGGATCGGGAAGGGGATGAGATGCGGAAGGGCACGTTCACGGTAATAGCGGGAGGTCACCTCATGATCCGACAGTTGCAGGCCGAGGGCTCTCAGCAGCGCGCCATACGCGAACGGCTCCCGGTATTGCGTACCTGGGCGGCCCTGGCCCTCCTGGAGCGGAGCCGTGTTGGGAGGTGCTTGCCGCTTTCCCCCCGCCCGGAGCGGATCGTCGAGGTCGCGATCAAAATCGTCATCATCGGCGATCTCCGCGGGGTCGATGGCGGCCAAGCCATCGGGAATGGCGTCCTTGCCCTGCTCTCCTGGCGCCGGCGAGCCCGCCTTGCCGGTGTCATGGAGGCCGAGATCCACGAAGGTCTGCCCGCGCTTCGCCAGCTCGTCCTGAGCCAGGTA
>JAYVMM010000768.1:0-3357 GCA_043758975.1 Planctomycetota bacterium
TGGCCCTCTGGTTGCACCAGGGCCTGGCGGTGCCGCCGCCCAGCTGAAGCCAGCGCTGGCCACCGTCAACGCCGGACGCGGTGGCAGCTACAGTCTGACGGAGAAGGAGCCCAGCACCCTCGAGGGCGGGGTCGAGGTCTTCTACGAGAAGATCCACTTGGTGTGCGACCACATCAGCTACTGGCAGGCGCCGCTCGCCGGCGCCGCGCACGCGCAGCTGAGCCTGGCGCGGTTCGCGAGCGGGGCAGAGGCCGTCGATCCCGCGCACGTGGTATTCGATTCGAGCGCCACCCAGCTGCCGATGATCGGTTTCCGCGGCCTGATGAAGCCGGTCGCGGTCGAGGTCGAGCGCCAGCCGCTCGACAAGGACAAGCCCAAGCGGGTGTCCTACCGCATCCAGTTTCACGACCTCGAGGATTTCGCCGGCGTGCTGCAGACCACTGCGGGCTGGAAGCCGCATGCCGGCTGGGCGGACGAGGCGGAGGCCCAGCTGGTGGCCGACATCGTGCCCGCCGGGCTGATCAACCAGCGCTTCGCCAGCCTGGTGCTGCACGGGCGCCCGGCCAAGGACGGCGAGCCCAAGCGGCGGGCGCGGCTGGAGCGTCTGCACGAGCCCATCCCGCCCAGCATCAAGCTCTCCGCCCTGCACGCCAAGGCGATGGATTGGTGGGTGGAGAGCAAGACCATCACCATCCTGTTCGACGAGCTGGGCAAGGCCAAGCAGGTGATCTACGACCAGGATTTCCACGGCGAGGGCACGCCCAGCCTGGACATGCCGCTGGACCATGGCAGCCAGCCGGCGCTGGAGCCCAAGCACTGATCGCGCCTGAGCGCTGAAGCCGGCGCGCGCACCAAACAGAACTACAGCGCGCGCCGCGGCCTTGTGCCCTCGCGCGTGGTGACGACGATGGCGCGGTGAGCAGCCCCGCCGTCTTTTCTGGCGAGACGCCGTGAACGCCTTGCGCTTCCTGCGTCCCGAATGCGTCCAGCTCACGCTGGCCACCAGCGCCAGCGTGGCGCCGGAGGGCGAGAGCGAGGCCCAGGCGCGCAACCGCCTCAACCGCGAGAAGGAAGCGGTGATGGCCGAGCTCGCCGAGCTGCTCGGGCGCTCCGGGCAGGTCGCCAATGCGAGCAAGTTCCTGCGCGACCTGGTCAATCGCGAACGCAAGGCCTCGACCGCGGTGGTGCCCAGCATCGCCCTGCCGCACGTGCGCACCATGCAGACGCGCACCTTCATCATGGGCTTGGCGCGCGCCGCCGACCCCGGAGTGCACTTCGCCAGCCTCGACGGCGAGCCGACGCGGCTGTTCTTCCTGCTCGCCAGCCCGCCCTACGAGGACCGCCTCTATCTCCAGGTCTACCGCGAGCTCTCCGGGCTGATCCAGGACGACGAGGCGATGGCCGGGCTGTTCGCCGCCACCAACGTGCAGGACGTCTTCAACGCCCTGCGCGACCACCTCGACCGCTGAGGCCGGCGCGGGGTGGTGGGGGGTGGGCGCGGATTGACTTGGGCAGGAAGCCCCTAACCTTCTGCGCTCCGCGCGTTACGGACCTGGATGTTCCAGGGCCGGCGCCGCCAGACGAGGCTGGTCACCAGCCGCAACCCCGCCCGCGTGCCGCCGCCCCCTGGGTGCGCCGCCGGCAAAGCAGCATCACCATGGCACTCCCCAAGCGCGAACGTATCCAGATCGTCGACGACGTCCTCATGGCCAGCGAGCTCGAAGCCGCCCTCGGCAGCGACGTCGAGCAGGCCCTGCTCGCCAACCTTGATGGCGATCGCAGCCGCTTCGGCCTGCGCGCCATCGTCACCGGCTTCATCGTCTCCGAGCACAACGATGACATGGTCATCGACATCGGCTACAAGAGCGAGGGCTACGTCCCGCGCGAAGAGTTCAACGATGACGAGGGCAAGATCGGCAACAAAGTCCAGGTCATGATCGTCGAGATCATGCCCAACGGCGAGATGATCCTCTCCAAGCGCCAGGCCGACCTCGAGATCGGCTGGAACCAGGTCCTCGGCAACAACAAGGAAGGCGACATCGTGCGCGGCAAGGTGCTGCGCAAGATCAAGGGCGGCCTGCTGGTCGACATTGGCGTGCCGGTGTTCCTGCCCGCCTCGCAGGTCGACCTGCGCCGTGCACCCGACGTCGGCGAGTACATCGGCCAGATCGTCGAGGCGGAGATCATCAAGATCGACGCCGAGCGCAAGAACATCGTGGTCAGCCGCCGCAAGGTGCTCGAGGAGGAGCGCAAGCGCAACCGCGAGAACCTGGTCAAGGAGCTGCACGTCGGCGATCTGCGCGAGGGCATCGTCAAGAACATCACTGATTTCGGCGCCTTCATCGACCTCGGCGGCCTCGACGGCCTGCTCCACATCACCGACATGTCGTGGGGCCGCGTCAACCATCCCAGCGAAGTGGTGCACATCGGGCAGAAGATCGACGTGGTGGTGCTCGACTACGACGCCGAGCGCAATCGCATCAGCCTCGGCCTCAAGCAGAAGACCAAGAACCCGTGGGAAGACATCGAGGCGCGCTACCCGGTCGGCTCGGTGCACAACGGTGAAGTGGTCAACCTCATGACCTATGGTGCCTTCGTCCGCCTCGAGGACGGCATCGAGGGCCTGGTCCACGTCAGCGAGATGAGCTGGACCAAGCAGGTCGCGCATCCCAACGAGGTGGTCAAGTCGAACGACAAGGTGCGCGTGATGATCCTCGAGATCAACCACGACAAGCAGGAGATCTCGCTCGGCATGAAGCAGGCCGAGAACAACCCGTGGGACACCATCAAGGACCGCTTCCCGGTCGGCAAGAAGGTCAAGGGTGCGGTCAAGAACCTCACCAACTATGGCGCCTTCGTCGAGATCGAGCCCGGCATCGAGGGCCTGCTGCACGTCAACGACATCAGCTGGACCAAGAAGCTCACCCACCCCAGCCCGGAGCTCAACAAGGGCGACGTGGTCGAGTGCGTGATCCTCGACATCGACAAGGAGCGCCAGCGCATCAGCCTCGGGATGAAGCAAATGCAGGAGGACCCCTGGGTCTCCGAGATCCCCAACAAGCTCAAGAAGGGCTTGGTAGTCGACGGCAAGGTGACCAAGATCACCAACTTCGGGGTGTTCGTCGAGATCCTCAACGGCCTCGAGGGGCTGCTGCACATCTCCGAGATGGGCGACAAGCCGGTGGAGAAGCCCGAGGAGGCGCTACAGGTCGGGCAGGAGATCAAGGTCAAGGTCCTCAACGTCGACCTCGAGACCCGCAAGATCGGCCTGAGCATGAAGGGAGTCTGAACCCCGCCTCGGCTCCGTTTATCCAAGGCGCTGGCATACAGCGTTTTGGGCCTTGTGGATCGCGCGAC
>JAYVMM010000769.1:0-2793 GCA_043758975.1 Planctomycetota bacterium
GGTGTTCAGGAGCGACACCGACTACGCCGCCTTCATCGACCAGCTGCGCGCGGACAAGCTGATGGCGCCGCCGGACGGGGCTGAGGACCTGGCCAAGAAGCTCAGCGGCTTTCCGCGCCCACGCATGATGTTCTCCAAGAATGCGCTGGTCGCCGCCCTGCCCGAGAACTGGGCGATCTATAGCGCCAGCTGCCTGGCCATCGACGCCTTCTACCTGCGCTATACCGACAAGCGCGGCCCGGCCTGGATCCGCGAAGGCATGGCGGCCGAAATGCAGCGCATCCAGGTCAAGGGCCAGATCAAGTGCACCACCATCGCCTATGAGGACAACAAGGAGGCGGCGGTCGACAACTGGCCACGCGAAGTCGCCAACATGATCGCTCGCCACGACCCCAAGCTGATCAGTGCCGCCGACGCCATGCATCGCGCGCTCGGCGCCCTCGCCGCCGCGAACTACCGGCAAATGTGGAGCCTGCTCGCCTTCATACGCCAGAACTGCGGTACCAAGAAAGGGCCCGACAACCCCTTCTACCGCCTGCTTCAGGCCACCGCGGAAGGCGCCGATAGCGAGGCCGCGGTCAAGAACATCCTCGGCTTCAGCGATCCCAAGCTGACTGAAGCATGGTGGATGTGGGCCCACGATCTGAAATGACCTCCTTGCAGTAGGCGCAGGCCGCTCGCCACCGGCGCATGGGGCGCCACGAGATCCGTTCCGCACCTTTGCCCCGCCGGGATGCTCGCCGCATCATCCATGCTGCACGCGATGGCGGAATTCGCTGTGCCGGTTAGGGCCGCTGGGATGAAATGAAAGGCGGCGCGCGGTCGGCTCCGGCAAACGGCTTGCGATCAGAATGCCCATGCGCCTGCCGTTCGAACTGCTCCCCAGGCGGCAGCTGAATGAGGCGACCCATGATCCGGCCTGGATTTAGGGCGGCATGCGCTCATTCCACTGCAGCCCACCCGGCAGATCAGCGGCGGCGAATTCGAGATGAAGTACCCGACGGCGGCGCCAGGCACGCACCGGGGAGGAAGCGTGAAGCAGCTGCGGGCGCATCCGCAAAGCGCTTCCGCGCGGCGCCAGGCACACCACGTCCTGCCGCCCGCCCACGCCGGCAGTCAGGTCCTGATCACGGTGCGAGCTGGGGATGACGCGCAGTGGGCCACTGTCGGCATCGCAGTCATCGAGATGGCAGCGGACTGCCAGCATCGCCGCAAGGATGGCGCGCGGCGGCTCCACGTGCGCCACCCCATCCTTGACCGACCACGGTCCGAAATCGAGGAGGTCGATCCGACGGCGCACGGCGATGGCGCGATCGCGATGCCAGGGCACCTGCCAATTGACCTCGGCATCCTTGTCGAACAACACGGCGCGGACTGCGAAAGCCGCCGCACCAATCAGCGGCTCGATCAACGCCCGCATGCCCGGCGAGGCGGCGAAGGCGGCGAGCAGAGGCATCGCGGAGAAGCGCAGGCGAGCGCCGGCCTGGCGCCACTGCCCAGAGCGCACGGGGCGCGGCAGGCTCCTCGCGAGCGCCGCGCATTGCTCAGCGGAGAAGGCCGCACTGACGAGGGTGAAACCCTGCTCGTCGATGGCCGCAGGGTCGCCCATGGCAGGCATCATCGCCGCAGCTTGCCGGCGTCCAGGTCGTCCTGGCGCCGCGGCTCAGCGATCACCCCGGCCACCGATGGGCTCGCTTGTGCATCGCCGCCATCCGACCGCCGCAGGGGCACGGCGATGCAGATCCGCTCAGGGTCGATCACCTCGCCGTCAGAGCGGCGTGTCGTGAATCGTCCAGGACAGCGTCCTCAGTGCTGAAGGTTGTCTGCACACGCATTGCGCTCACCCATCATTATGTAAACTCCCGGTCACAATTATCGTACACCCCCTTCCCCACCGTCGAGCGTGGCGCCGACCGACTCCCCGTCTCAACCAGCCTTAGGACGCCATGACCTGCTACGACACTACCTGCCGCATTCACAGGACGAGGCTTATGGAACTGACCATGCGCCGCATCGCCGTCGCCATCCTGCTCGCCGCCGCATTCCTGAGCGGCTGCCATAGCCGCGACGAGATCGCGGTCGACGGCGATTCGCATGGGCTACCGCTCACCATCACCATCCATTATTCTGAAGAAGTTTTCGCGGCGCTCGAACCGCAGGGCCTTTTCCAGCCGGTGTTCGTCAGCCACCATACTGGTTTCATCTTCGCCCCGGGCTTCATGGCCTTCACCGTCCATGAAGGCTACCCGGACACCCGCCCAGCCATCCGTGCGATTCTGCTCGCGGGAGATCAGGCCGGCGACGATTCGCTGTGGTACTGGCCGCTGCGCTATGGCGCGCAGGAAGCGACCGTGCCCATCCGTCCCGGCCATCGCGTCGCCATTACTTTGCGCGGCGAGGGCGGCGAACGCGGGGAGATGCTGCTGGGCAGCATCACACCATCGGCAGCTCCAGGCCAGCGCATCGACATCGTGCTTGGCGGTGGCGGGGCGCGCATCTTCTCCGGCGGTGCGCCGCCGCCGCCAGGGCCCCCTCCCGCTCCTCCATCAGGCGGTTACCCGCCACCCCCACCACCGGCCCCACCACCGGCCCCACCACCGGGTCAGTGATCGACGATTGAGTCCATGCTCTGGCGCTTGGGCGCCTGGGACCTGAGTGGTAACAGCAAAAAATGGAGAGTGGTTCCATTAATAAGCCATGCTGTTGTGTTAAATCTTATCGCCGCAACAACAACTACGACTGGCTTGAAGGTGCGGTGTGAATTGGATCCGAATGTGTACCCAAAGGGAGTGA
>JAYVMM010000770.1:0-1828 GCA_043758975.1 Planctomycetota bacterium
GCACATGCGAAATCCGCCGCCACCCCGCCGCGTGCGGCGGGGTGCGCCACCCAGCGCGGGCGGCCCCCTTGTCCCGGGGAGCGCGCGCGGGAGGGTGGGCGCATGCCACGCATCGCCGGCTACGCCGTCGCCACCCCCTGCGGCGATCTTGACGCCACCATCGCCGCCCTGCTCGCGGGCGCTGGCGGCCCGGGGGTCCTCGCAGGCGAGTTGGAGGAGATCGCGGGCGCGCTCGGCGCGCAGGCGCTGCAAGGGCGTACCCCCGATCTCGTGCTGCTCGCCACCACCAAGGCCGAAGTCGGCCACTGGTGCGACGGCCTGCTCAGCGGGGACGCCGGCTACCCGGGCGGACCGGCCTGGCTCGCCGGGCGGCTTGGCCGGCGCTTCGGCGCCCCCGCCTTCGCGGTGTGCGCGGCCTGCGCGAGCGGGCCGCTAGCCGCCGGGGTGGCGGCGCGCTGGCTCCATGCTGGACGCGCCCGCGTGGTGCTGCTGATCGGAGCTGACCGTTGCGGGCCCTTCGTGGTCGACGGCTTCAACGCGCTCAAGGCCATCGATCCCGTCGCCTGCCGACCGTTCGACGCCGAACGCGTCGGCCTGCGCCTGGGCGAGGCGGCGGCGGCGGTGGTACTGGTGGCGCACGGCGCGGAAAGCGCGGAGGGCGCTGCCGGTGCAAAGGGCGCGCCGGCAGCGGCAGGCACAGTGTTCATCCAGGGCTGGGGCGCGAGCATGGATGCCAACCACCTCACCGGTCCGAGCCGCGATGGCGCCGGCCTGGCGAGCGCCTGCCGCCAGGCCCTCGCCCGCGCCGGCGCGCCAGCTCCGGCGCTGGTGATCGCGCACGGCACCGGCACGCGCTACAACGACGATAGCGAGAGCCTGGCCTACGCAGCTGCCTGCCCGGGCGCGCCGCTCACTGGGCTCAAGGGCCTGCTCGGACACAGCCTGGGCGCCTGCGGGCTGGTCGAACTGGCCTGTGCGCAGGACTTCCTGAGAAAGGGACGCTGCGGCGGAGTGGTCGGCCTGGCGCGCCAGGGCTGCGCCGGGGCGGTGCAGGTGCTGCCACCCGGCGAGCACCCCCTGCGCCCGGGCCCGGTGCTCGCGGCCAACGCCGGCTTCGGCGGCCTCAACGGTGCGCTGGTGGTAGGCAAGCAGCCGCCGCCGCCGCCGACCCCGCCGCCCGCCGCGCACTGCAGCGCCGAGGTGGCGCTGTCTGGGCACGGCTGGACGCGCCGGCGTCAGGGCGGAGCGCTGGAGCAGGGGCATTGGAGCGAGCCGGGCGAGGCGGACGCGCTGCCGCGCCTGGGCGCGCGCGAGGTGCTCGGCGCGGTCGATGCCTCGTGGGGGCGCATGGACCTCGCCTGCCGCGCGCTGGTCGCGCTCGGGAACCTGCTCGCCCCCCTGCCGGGTGCGTGCGCGGTGGTGCTGTGCAGCACCGCGGGGTGCGCAGCCACCGACCGCGAATTCGAGCGCGCGCGCCGCGCCGGCGCGGTCGATCCCCAGCGCTTCGCCTACACCCTGCCGAGCACGCCGATCGGCGAGCTGAGCATCCGCCTCAAGCTGCGCGGGCCCGGCCTGGTGCTACAGGGCTCTGACGAAGCGCAGGCGCGCGCGGTGGCAAGTGACCTGCTCGCCGAGTGCCCGGCGGTGCTGCTCGCGTGGATCGAGGCCGACCGCCCGCCGATGCAGGCGCGCGCCGAGCTATGGCAGTCCGCCTGAGCTCCGCCGCGAGCAGGGTGCCTCAACGGACGGCCCTAACCGCCTGCCCCGGTTGAGCAAAGCCCATTTCGGCTGGACATGCCATTTCCGTCCGTCATTCTGGCATCCATGC
>JAYVMM010000771.1:0-4451 GCA_043758975.1 Planctomycetota bacterium
CGAGGTGCAGGACCACCACATCGGCCGAGGTGATGGGATGCTCGGCATCGACGCGTTCGAAGGCGATCGGACCGCCAGCGCAGCGCTCCAGGTCAACGCGGTGCCGCTCGATCCCGCTCATGCTGTCCGAGTCCTGGTAGGCGATGCGCAACGGTTCCGCGGCGGCGCCCATGGGCGCCGCCAGCACGGCCAGGAGCAGGATGCGTTGGAAGTTCAACATGGTTCTGCGGGATTCAGGCCACGAGACTATGCCGCGCGCCCGTTCGGACAACCTGCGGGGCGATCGACAACGAGGCCCACCATCGATGACCGTGGGGGCCTTTAGATAGTGGCCGCGCACGCGATCCAGGCGATCCTCGGCGACTGACGGCGGTGATCGCCGCCGGCAGGCCGGCCCTCAGCTAGGCTGAGCGGATAGGCACGCGCGCGAGCCCCTGGAGCACCTTGCGCAGCAGGGTCTCGTGCAAATTGAGGCGGGTGTGGAGGTGGGCCCAGCGGCCACCGCCGCCCGCCTCGTGGCTGGCCATGCGTGCGCTGAGCACCGCCATGGCGTCGCCCATCGCCCCCACCGCCTGCTCGAGCGTACGCATGCGCGCGCGCCCCGTCTCATCGCGCCGGGCAGCGTCCTCGCCCAGCGCCTGGATGCCCTGAGGGACGAGCGCGAGCGCACCCGCAAGCGCCTGCAGCTGTTCGCCGGTGGAGCGCTGCACGCGCTCGGCGCGCGCGCTGGCGGCCTGGGCCTGCGCCTCCTGCGCCGCCAGCAGGTGGGCGGTGTGCGCCTCAAGGCGGCCGGCGAGCTGCGGCGAGAGGGTGGCGACCTCCTCGGCCAGGGATTCAACCGCGCGCACGCGGCTCTCCATCGCCTGCAGGCGCTCGCCCTGCTCGCTGCGCGCGCGCTCGCTCTCACCAAGCGCCGCCTGGAAGGCCTCAACGTTCTCGCGCGCCTGCAGCTCAGCGGCGCGCGCCGCCTGCAGTTCGGCGGCAACCTCGGCGCGGAAGGCCTCACGTAGCCCCGGTACCGCCGAGGGGGCCAGCGCTTCGAGCGCGCGGATGGCCTCGTGCGGCGGACCCTGGACCGCGCTGTTCTCGGCATTCCAGCGTACGATATGGGCATGGATGGTGGTCAGCGAGCCGCGTCCGATCTCGGCGCGCACCTGGCGCAGGCTCGTGCGTTGGCCGCGCGCGGTGAGACGGGCGCAGGCGCTGGCGACATCGTCATAAGAGAGGGGTGAGGTGCTCATTGTGTCGATATGTATCGATATCTCAAACGAACGCAAGCGGTTGCCCTCACATCACCTCAAACCGGTATCACCGTGTTTGCGGCAGCACCCGCCGCGGGACACGCCGAACACCGCGCGTTCAGCGTGGCCAGGCCGCCAAGGCCTGCTCGCAGTGCTCCAGACTCGGCACCAGGGCGAGGCGGAACCAGCCCTCCCCGCCGGCGCCGAAGAAGCCGCCCGGGCTGATGACGATGCCGCGCTCCAGGCAGCGCTGGGCGTAGCGGTCAGCGTCGCCGTCTCCAGGCACCTGCGCCCACACGTAGAGCCCTGCTGCGCTCGGCAGGCAGGCGATACCCATGCCAGTCAGCCCCGCTACCAACAGGCGGTACTTGGCGGCGAAGATGCGCCGGCGTGCGCGTGCATGCTCATCGTCGTTCCAAGCCATCGCCGCCGCCGACTCGATGAAGGCCGGGCTGCCCACCCCCATGGCCGCGCGCCAGCCGCGGTAGGCGGTGATGAGGGCGGCGTCGCCAGCGATGAAGCCGGTGCGGTAGCCGGTCATGCCGCTGCGCTTGGAGCAGCTATGGAAGGCCAGCACCCCGGCGCTACCGGCCTCCAGCGCCGAAGGCGGCGGGGTGGCAGTTTCGTCGAACCACAGGTCCTGGTAGCATTCGTCGCTGGCGAGCAGGATGCCGTGCTGGCGCGCGACCGCCGCCTGCTGCTGGTAGTAGCCGCGCTCGACGCAGGCGCCGGTGGGATTGTGCGGGTAGTTCAGCCAGGCGATGGCGGTGCGCGCGAGCACCGCCACGGGCAGCCGCTCGAGCTCGAGGCGGTAGCCGTGCGCGCGTTCGAGCACCACCACGTGCTCGCGGGCGTGGGCGAACAGCGTGCCGGCCTGGTAGACCGGATAGCCGGGTACGCCGTAGATCACGGTGTCCCTGCCACTGCTGGGATCGACGAAGGCGAGCGGCAGGTGGAAGATCGCCTCCTTGCTGCCGGCGGCGGGCAGCAGCTGCGTGTCGGCGTCGAGGACGACGCCGAAGCGCCGCGCGAGGTAGGCGCTGGCGGCGCGCCTAAGCGCGGTGGTGCCCGCCACCGAGGGGTACTGGCTGATCTCGGGTATAGCCTGGCGCGCCGCCGCCGGGATGAATGGCGGCGTCGGCTCGATGGGGTCGCCGGTGCCGAAGTCGAACACCGCGCCGCCCGCGCGCACCAGTGCCGCCTTGCGCGCCTGCAGCTCGGCCATCGGGTAGGGCTTGAGGGCACGCAGGGCGGGGTTCATGGCCCGCCCATGCTGCGCGCGTCTGCAGTGCTGCCAAGGCCTGGGGCGGGCGCATCCTCGAGCACCACCACGGCGATGGCGAAACCATCACTGTGGCTCACCGAGCAGTGCCAGCGCGCCGCACCCAGGCGTTGCGCCACCAGCAGCGCCCCGCCGGCGAGGGTGAGACGGGGCACGCCGGCGGAGTCAGCGAGCAGGCTGATGTCGGTGAAGGTGACGCCCTTGGCCCAGCCGGTGCCGAGCGCCTTCATGCACGCCTCCTTGGCCGCCCAGCGCGCCGCCAGGCGCTCGGCGGGATCGCGCGCGGCCAGGCAGTAGGCGCACTCGGCGTCGCTGTAGGTGCGTGCGAGGAAATGCCCGCCATGGCGGGCGTAGACCCCGGCGATGCGCGCGATGCCCACCAGGTCGGTGCCGAGCCCGATGATCATCGCGCTCAGGGTCCGAAGATCACCGGGCGCCAGCCCTGGTGCAGCCACCACGGACCGCTGCCGCTATCGCTCGCGCCGCCGCTGTCGCCGCGCACCAGCAGGCCGGCGCCGGCCAGGCGCAGGGCCGGCGGCTCGATGCGCATCACCCCCAGCCACGAGGGCTGGTCGGCGGCATTCAGGCGCAGGGGGGTGCCGATGCCCTGCCAGCCGCCGGGCACCGGCAGCAGCTGGGCCCCACGCGCCTGGAACACCAGCGCCTGCCCGAGCAGCTCGAGCAGGGGGTCGCCATCGCCAAGGCGCACCTCGACCGCATCACCATCGGCAGCCACGCGCGCGAAGACCAGGAGCGCGCCGTGCAGGCGGGCGAGGGCATAGGCGCCCTTGCCCACGCCCTGCCAATGCAGCTTGGGCAGGGTGGCGGTAGCGGCCTCGGCCAGGGTGGCGCCGGCGACCGCCTCGATGCATGGCAGCGGCGCGCCGTTTGCGGACAGCGCCGCGGGCAGCACGCGCAGCCCGTCGGGGCCGCTCGCCAGCGCCTCGCCGCCGGTCGCCAGCACCGCCTCGCCCGGGCGCAGCGCGCAGGCCTGGCGGATGGCGCCGTCATTGCCGAGCATCAGCAGGTCGTTCTGTTCGGCATCGCCGAGCTTGCAGCCGAAGGTGTCGGGGCCGAGCAGCAGCTGGTGGACCTCCAGCCCGCGCGGCAGGCGGCGCTCCCACTGGATGGTGCCGGCGGGCAGCGCGATCAGCACCAGCGCCTGGCTGCGGTCCTCGTGGCGGACGTGCAGGCACAGCCGGTCACGGTCGACGTGCGCATCCTCCACCGTCACCCAATCGCCGAACAACCGGCGCAGCGCGCCGTTGGCGCGGTCGAGCATCACCAGCTGGTTGTTCTCGTTGAACACGAACACCGAATCGCCGCGCACCGCCAGCAGGTTGCCGTAGGACTGGGTGGTGCGCCAGCGCAAACGCGCGAGGCCGAGATCCCAGCAGCTGAGGTGGCTGTCGTCGCCCAGGCTGAAGACCTCCTGGTCGGCGAGCAGCGGCTTGGCGTCCTTGTCCTCAGGCAGCACGTAGCGCGTGCGCCCGGTGGCGATCTCGACCAGGATGATGCGGTTGCGCCCGTCCTCCGGCAGCCACAGCAGGCCGTCACCGAGGAGATGCACCTGCTCCATGGTGTTCTCGCCCATCGGCAACCGCCAATGCGGCTGGATGTTCTCGGGGTCGGTGATGCCGCGCACCGGCAGGCAGATCAGGTCGCCGGCCTCGATGGTCAGGACCATGTCGTTGTCGGTGAGCAGCGGGCGCGGCGGCGTGCCGTTGACGTCGTTGGTCGGCGGCAGGCTGTAGCGCAGCAGGCGCTCGCCGGTAGCGAGATCGTGGACCGCGAACCACACCCCTTCGGGCTTGTTGCCCACCCGCCCGGCATTGCGCAGCAGCACGCTCTGGGTCGGCCAGATCATCACGCTGGTGCGGTTGGCCATCAAGGGCTCGACCGGCTCGCCGCCGAGCACGCCGTGCAGC
>JAYVMM010000772.1:0-6013 GCA_043758975.1 Planctomycetota bacterium
GGTCCCGGAGGAGATGCCCAATGGGCAACCCACGCTCCATCGCCTATTTGGCCTGCCTGCTCGGCATCTTCGCCGTCCTGGTCGCGCTGGAAGCTGGGGGCATGGCGCGCTATGTTGTAGATCCACCGCTAGCGGCTGAGGAAGGCCCGCGGTCGCCGACCACACCGCCTGTGCGTGAGGGCAGTGTCACCAGCCTGTATTCTGCGGAGACCCCGCGGCAGATCGCGGCCATGCTGGGCGCCCATGTCCGCCTCGTATGGCTGCGCGCGCATGACTGGCGCGAAGTGCGGAGGTCGCATGAACGCTCGCACGTCGATGAGGCCCGCTTCGACGTCACCCTGGCAACACCCTCGCGCGACCCCGAGCTGCTCGAACCGGCCGCGCGCATCGAAGGCGGTGGCAAGGATGCAGATATCCCCCAGGTTGGCCGCTGGATCGACCGCCAGGGCGCCTTCGCCATCATGGCCTTGGATACCGACGAAGGGCGGGAGTGCGAACTCGTCGCCACCGGTCGGCTGTATAATCCGTTGATCTTGCCGGATGGGCAGCAGGTGGTTTATTCGAGGGACGATCCTGCCACCGGACGTTGGTCGATGTCGGCGATCGCATGGGAAGGCGGCGGCAGTCGGGTGCTCGGGCAGGGCTATGCGCTGTGGGTGTGGCCGGATCCGGCTACGGGCCGGTCCTGGATCTATGCTAGCGACCAGCCGGACGCGAGCGCAGGGGTCTGGCGGTATGCCGCCGATGATCCTGCCAGGAGGGAGCCGGTCTACGCCGGCACGGCCTCACGGTGGTTCTCGCTCTCCCGCGATGGCGGGCACGCCGCCGGGTGCTTTCCCTGGCCGGTGGTCGGCGCGCTGTCGCTGCCGAGCGGGATCCTCGATATGCGCGGCTTCCGCGAGGGATGCAACGCGTACATCGCCCCCGACGATTCCTATCTCATCTCGGTCCTCAACGGGGCGCACAACGGCCTGACCATCTACGCTCCCGGCCAGACCGGGATCGAGACGAGCCTGGTCCCACCCTTGATGAAGCGCACCCAGCTCGGCGGTCCGGGCAAGATGTGGAATCCAAAATGGGCCGGCGATGCGCATCATGTCCTGGTGTGCGGGCCGATCCGACCGACCACCAGCGATGCCGCCGAGCTGTGGCTCGGCGCCTATGCCAGCGACTACCGTTCGATTCGGCAGTGGATCCAGGTCACCCACTCGGACTACTGTGATACCAGTGCGCACCTCTGGTGCGATCCCGGCCTGGGCGATCGCCGCGGCCCGGCCCCTCTGGCCATCGTCCTGCCTGGGCTTGCGGCTGGCGGTTGGCGGGTCGATTTCGGCGATGGCAGCCCGGCGGACGGGGCGGCGACGACCCATACCTATGCTCGCCCCGGCGTCTACGCCATCAGCGCGCGCCGGGGCGCCGAACTCAGGCAGGGACGCGTCACGGTCGAGGCGCGCCATGAGTCGGCGCCGGTGGCGGCCTATCGGCGCGGCGCCCATGAGGTCGAGATCCGTTTCGCCCAGGCGCCCACCGGCGCGGACCTGCAGGTGCGCTCATCCAGCGGCGATGTTGCCGTCTTCCAGGGGACGAGCAGCGATGGCCTGCGCCTGTTCTGCTCCTTCGCCGAAGCGATCAGGCCGTCCTGCCAGCTGTCGCTGAGTCGGACGACTGCTTCCGCGCTGGAGCCGGCTGGTGGCGTAGCCATCGGCACCATCGCGGTGGCCTTGCAGCCGTGGCCGAGCGACCTGACCGAGCTCGCCTTCGCCTGGGCTAATGCGCGTGGTGACAACTGCTGGTACTGCTCGGGGCGTTTCTCGATTGCCAGCCTGATCCGGCACGGCGCCGCCCGCATCGATCGCGACGGTGCGCTGCTGTGCGCCGGCGGCAGCTATGAAGCGCGCCTCGATGATGGGATCCGCCCGTGGTCGCAACCCGACCTCGCCCAACCGGCGACAGCGCTCAGCTGCGAGTTGACCCTGCGTCTGCGCGATGCCAGCGCAGCTGGGCCCGCTGACATCGTCAGGCTCGGCCCGCCGCCGCCAGGCGGTCTGCCGATCGTGGTGGAGTGCAGGGACCGCGAGCTTTGCCTGAAGCTCGGCGGCAAGGCGCTGGTGATCGGGCGCATCGCCGATCAGGCGCGCCACCAGGTTGCTTTCAGCGTCCGCGATGCGACAGCCACCGCCTTCTTCGATGGCGCACCGGTGGGCACGCTCACGGGCAGCGGCGCCATCCTTCCCGGACCTGGCCCCCTCGAACTCGCGGGAGGCGGTTGGCACGGCTCGCTCGAGGGCGTGGCGGTATACCGGCGTGCGTTGACCGAGCAGGATCTCGCAGTCGACCGCCGCGCATACACCAGCATGATCGCCGGCATCGGCGCGGTAAAGAGCAGGCGGATCCAGGCCCAGCTCACGGCGCGGTCGCAGCTGCCCGCGCTGGCCGAGATCAGGCCCTACCGCGATGCGCTGGTCGTGTGCGAATACGATACCAATTCGCAGAACAGCACCTTGGGGACCAAGGTCTATGTCGCGCAATGGGGAATCGTGGACGGCACCCCCACCGCTCTCGCGGGATTGGCGCTGGGCAGCGTCTATGCTCTCGAGCTCGAGGATATCGCCGAGCATCCGGAGCTCGAGTCGGCCTGGCTGTCCGACACCGTGCCGCATTTGCCCTCGACCACTATCTTCGTTGAGGCCGGTCGCTGACCGAAAGTACGCTCGGCGCTCCGCTCCTCCGGCGTCAGCGCGGTGAGGGCGGGGCTGGGCTCCACTCCTCGGCGACCATCAACGGCAGGTCGTAGCGACCGCTGTCATCGTAGCGCTTCATGCGCATGAGCGGCGCGGCTGCCGTTTCCCAGGGGATGACGGTGACCAGCAGGGCATCGCCGATCTGGAGGCGCGCCGCCGGCAGCGTCACATGGCGGCGCAAGCAGGGGAGGGCGAGCAGGAACTCGCCGGCGCCGGCAGCAGCTCGCGCGCCCTGCTTCGCCAACACGGTGACCGTGAGGGTGGTCAGCGCATCGGGGTAGAGGGTGGCATCGGCGGTGGGGATGCGCGAGATGGCGGTGACAATGACCTGCATGGCCGCGGTCGGCTCCAGCGCCGGAGCCGGGGTCGACGTGGTGCGTCGGCCGACACCCCCAGCGCGGCTGGCCACCGGGATCACCCGCCAATGTGCGAGGGTTAGGTCGCGCATGGCGAACTCCCACACGACCGCCGCGCGGCCCTGGAGGAGGGTGGGGTTGCGGGCGAGCGCGCTGCGAGTCGCATTGATGCCGTCGCCGTTGACCGCGACTACTTCCACCGCGCAGTCGGCATGGACGGCGAGATGCGCAGCCAGCCCTGCCGACCTGCCCCAGCCAAGGGCGGGATCATCGTATATGTTGGTGAAGCTATCTCCGAGCAGGAGGAGCGGCGCGGCGGCTTGGGATGCCCAGGGAACGCCGGTGGTCGCATCGGCGACTTCCTCGCAGCGCACGCGCTCAAGCGAGTAGATGGCTTGCGTGGGCGGCAGGCGCAATGCCGCGGTGAGGTCGCCGAGATTGCTGCGCGTACTCTCGCTGATGCGCCAACGGCGCCCAGCAGCAGGCGGCGGGGATGCCGCCAAGGCGGCGATTCCCTCCGCCACGCGGTCCATCCCTTGCGGGGTCCAGTGGCTGTCCTGGTGCAGGAAGGCTGGAGAGCGCGCGGCGAGTTCGCGCAGATCCATGTCCGGCAGGTAGACCAGGATGCCCTGTGCGCGCAGGTCGTTGACCAGATCGTCCAAGCCGGGGTTGCGGTAGCCGTTGCCGGAAGCCGGCTCCGGGAGACCGAGCGGGGCGTATTGGACTGCGGCCTTGTCCGGGACCATGACCACGATCAGCCGCGCCCCGACCGCCGCGCAATCCCTGGCGAAGATAGTGATGGCGGAGCGGGGATCGAGCGCGCCTTCGCCCGCAGCGGTCGCCGACGGGATCCGCCGCCCACCGAGGTGCGCAAGCCCCGGTCGATAATAGAGCCAGCCGTCCGCGCCCACCAGCACCGCATGGTTCCCGTAGCCGAGGAAGTCGCATTGGCCTTCGCGTAGCAGCGCTCCGGCCCAGCTGCGCACCAGCGAAAGATCGGTGATCGCAGTTTCGACGTCACGGAGCGGATCAGTCAGCGCGATTCCTGCGCGGTGGACCGGCGGCGTGAATGCTGCGAGTGCCGGTGGGTGGCGCAGGAGCGCGATGAGGGGGTGGCCTAGGGCGGTGGTGCGGTCCGCAACGACCGACGGCAGTACGGCATCGGCCAACGGGACCAGGAGCAGGATGAGGATGAAGGCGGCGACCAGGGCGGCGGCGGTACGGCGGTCGACGACGACCTCCTCAAGCTCGGCATGCCGGGATGGCGCACCGCTATCCGCAAGAGCCTGATGGGGAGGGGGGGTATCGGGCATGGCTAGAAGCGGAAATAGAGGAAGGGGTTCTCGGATTGCGTCCACATGGACAGGATCGCACCCGTCAACAGCAGGCAGCATGCCATTGCACGCAGCGGGGTGATGACGCGGGTGAATTCCCAGGTTTGGATGCCCCACCACACCACGCAGGCGCAGCAGAGAAATATCAGCAGGTGAAAGTGGTCGTAGAGCTCGCGCGTCGTAAAGAGGGCTTCGGGACCAGCGCTGCCGCAGCCGGCCATGGCGAGCAGGTAGCGACCGGCGTCGCCGAGCGTCGGCGCGCGGAAGGGAACCCAAGCGCAGCAGACGATGAGGAAGGTGAGGGCGATGCGCAGCGGTCGCGGCAGCAGTCGATAGGGGCTGGTCTTCCCGAGCATGCGCTCGCCGGCGAGCATGACGCCGTGGATGCCGCCCCACACCAGGAATGTCCAGGCGGCGCCATGCCAAATTCCGCCGATGACCATCACTACCAGCAGGTTGGCATAGGTCCGCGCCCGCCCGTTGCGATTCCCGCCCAAAGGCAGATAGAGGTATTGGCGCAGCCAGGTCGACAAGGAGATGTGCCAGCGCCGCCAGAATTCGGTGATCGATTCCGCCAGATAGGGTGCGTTGAAGTTCCTCGGGTAGCGGAAGCCCAGCATCAGCCCGAGGCCGATCGCCATGTCGGAATAGCCGGAGAAATCGAAGTAGATTTGGAAGGCATAGGCGACGGCGCCGAGCCAGGCGTCATGCCATGGTAGGGCGGCCGCAGCAAAGGCGCAATCCGCGGTTTCCCCCATGGGGTTTGCCAGCAGCGTCTTCTTGGCCAAGCCGATGCTGAAGAAGGCGACGCCGCGCGCGCATAGAGCCAGCGTATGATGGCGTTGGTGGAGCTGATCTTCGATGTCCCGGTAGCGGATGATCGGGCCGGCGACGAGATGGGGGAACTGGGTGAGATAACACAGGTAGGCGAGGATTGCCCTCGCCTCGATGCTAAGTCGCTCCTGCCAGGGCATGCGGTCGCCCGGGAGGCGTCCATAGCGCTGGTAGATCCAGTCGCCGGCCGGGCGCGCATCGCCGCGGTAGATGTCGAGTACATAGCTGATCGATTCGAAGGTGTAGAATGAGATCCCTACCGGCAGCACGACGACCAATACATCAAATTCCTGTTGGCCGAGGCTGCTCAGGAGATGCTCGAGGTTCTCCTGCGCGAACATGGAATATTTGAAGAAGGCGAGCATGCCGAGGTTGGCCATCACCGATAGTACCAGTGGCCAGCGCCGTCGCCCGGCTGGCCGGTCTCCGGCTGCACCTTCGCCTCCCGCTGCGGTCGGGGACCGCACCCGCCAGCCACCGGCGATGAGGGTGCCGCAGCAGTAATCGAGCAGCGCGGTCCAGATCACCACCGGGATGAACCAGGGATTGGCCCAGCCGTAGAAGGCCAGGCTCGCCATGGTCAATACCAGGAGGCGGCCATAGCCGGAAGCGGCATAGTAGAGCAGCAGCGCGAGCGGCAGGAAATAGAAGAGGAAGAGGTGGGAACTGAAGACCATGAGGGGGTGCCCGCTCTTTCCTGCGCTCAACGTATGACTGGGATGGTCTTCCAACCGTCGCCGGATTCGCT
>JAYVMM010000773.1:0-2395 GCA_043758975.1 Planctomycetota bacterium
GACTTTCACATGATCGCCGAGGCCGACGATGTGGAACGTCACTGGCACCCAATAGGTGGCATTGGCGTAGAGATATTGCGGCACCACGGTGACGTGGACCTCGGCCGAGGGCGGATTGTTGCCAGCCCAAAGCGATGCGGACACCGTCAACGCGGCCAGGATGAGCAGGCGCGCAGTGGCGGAGGCGAAGTTGGTGTTCATGGTAGTTCCCGTTGATAGTTCAATGAGGTGGGATGGTGCGGTTCAGCGCGGCTGGTTGATCTGGATCCCGTCCTGGGTGACCAGGATGGTATGGCAGAAGTGCGGCCATCCCGTGGGAGACCTAATCATATCGTAAAGATACTGGCCAGAACCACCGGGCTGCTTGGTGAAATCATTGGTCGAGAAATTCATCGCCGTGGTGGAATCGGCGAATGTCACCCCGGCCACGATGATGGCCATGTGCACGTCGAGTTTGGGGACCAGCGGCGTCAGGGTAAGCTTGGCTTGCGCCTCCTTCGAACCATCCGGGAAGAAGGCGATGATCGGAAGGATGGTCTCCGCCGTGGTATGCAGGGTGAAGGTGTCGACCGACTGCTGGGCGATGATCGGACCATGCGCATCTCCGAGTCGGGCCTCGAGCATGCGGCAGCCCGGAGCGAACGGCAGCAGGTTGAGGCGCTCACCATCCTGGGTCGCCTGATTGACGGAAACATCGAACCAATCGGCATCGTTGGCGGTGAAGGCGACATAGCCGGCACCGGCGGGAAAGGGATCGACGAGGACATCCTTGATCCGCTGGTAAGCCACTTCGCAGGCGATCGGTCCCTGCAGATTCACAGCGACGGCAACCACCGTGAGGTGGCCGACATCCACACCATCGATCCGCGCATGCACGTCGAAGACCCCCGCTTTAGGGAAAGGAACCGGGAAGGTCTGCCCGGGAATCCCCGTATGCACAGCATGGAAGGTGCCAGTGTAGGACGTATCGAGCTCGAGCCGGCTCCCCTTTGCGCCCGCAGTCAGTAGCAGCGAGTCGCCCGTCCGTATGGGGAGCACCGTCATGTTGTACGGCAGGCTGGCAAGATCCGTCACCGTCCAGGAGAGGTCGCTGCTGAGATGGTTCGAACCAGCCCCGGCTCCGTCGTCCACGTCGACATGAACCGCTTTACTCGGAGACAGGGGTATGCCGACGGGAGTGACGCCACGTTCGGCGAGATACCAGCCCCGAGGCCCTTCACGGGTCAACGTAGCGGCATGGCCCGGGATGGCGCCCGTGATGGCGGGTACAGATTCGCTGACCGTCCCCTCCAACCATGCCGGGCTGGTCCGGCTTGCCTTTCCGCTGGTGATGGCGAATGGCGTCTGCGCACCGGTCGGGTAGAGATTCGCCGTGGGGATGACGGCCTTAGGCGTGGAAGCGCTGCTCCAGGAAAGCCTGGCCGAGGCTTTCCCGTTCCATTGGAAATACTTGATACGGATCGGATATTTCGTTCCCGCAGTCAAGGTCACCGTAGCGCTGGCTTCGGTTGCGGCGTGGAGGCCCCAGTTGGAGATGATCTTGTTGCCGTTGAGCTCGACCGTGCTGCCATCATCCGAGGCGAAAAAGAGGGTATAAGTTTCGCTGTGCTGCGCCTGCAGCTCACCGGTCCAGAGCACCGAGAAATACGACGGTCCGATGCCAGGCAGGATGGGCGCGCTGACATCCCAGGAGAAATCGATGGTGGGATCTATCCTCGTGACCGCGGTACCGGTAAAATCTACAGCGGAGAAATAGATCCCCTTAAGGCCGGTACCGTCGACGGCGTATGCACAGGTCGACGGCGCACTAACCAGGATGGCAGCGGCCAGCATGGCGAGCATGGGGACGGAGGTGGAAGGCATGGAAATCTCCACAAAGGTTGGATGATGCTGGGATATGAGGTTCGTTGGTGATCCGGGACACTGGCGCATCATCGTTGGTGGTTGCGGACAAGAGCGACCGTGGCCGCGCGTGCGACTGCAGGGTCCTGATCCTTGACCGCGGCGGCGATGAGCGGTCGGTCACCCTGGTCGCCAGCCAGGCCAAGGGCGGCGATCGCGGTACGACGAAGTGACGCAATGCCGCTGGTCGCGCACGTCCTGACCGCCGCCAGCGCGTCCTGGTCCTTCCGCTGGCCGATGAGACCGAGCGCGGCCATGCGAGAATCCACATCCGCCGCATCATCGCCCGCCAAACGGAGGAGGATTTGCGAATAGCGTCCATCCAGGCGCAGCGCCCCCTGTCGTTCGATGATATCGAGCTGGATCAGGGCGGTACCGCGCATCGGCCCATCGCCATGCTCCGCCAGCAGCCAGAGGGTGGCGATCACAGCGGCCGCATCCGGCGCGAAGGCGACCGTTCCCGCGAGGTACTGGATGGAATAATTCCGCCAGG
>JAYVMM010000774.1:0-7458 GCA_043758975.1 Planctomycetota bacterium
CGCGCGCCAAGCCGCGGCACGTGGTTGACTGCGCCGGCCAGCGCTCCACGGTGGCCGGCGATGCCCCCCTCCGACACCCCCGCGCCCGCCGCCTTGCCCGCCCCCTATTGCCTGGTCACCGGCGCCTCGCGCGGCATCGGCGCCGCCATCGCCAAGCGCCTGGCCGGCGACGGCTACGATATAGTGATCAATTTCCGCGCCTCGCACGCCGCCGCCGAGGCGGTGGCTTTGACGGTGCGCGAGAGCGGGCGGCAGGCCTGGCTGCTGCCCTTCGACGTCGCCGACCGAGCCGCGGCGCGCACCGCCCTCGAAGGGCTGCTTGAGCGCCAGGGCGCGCCCTATGGGGTGGTGGTCAATGCCGGCATCGCGCGCGACGGGCTGTTCGGCATGCTCGGCGATAGCGACTGGGACGAGGTCATCGCCACCGGCCTGGGCGGCTTCTACAACGTCATGCGCCCGCTCATCCGCGCCCTGATGCACTCCCGCCGCGGGCGGGTGGTGTCCATCAGCTCGGTGAGCGGTGAGATGGGCAACGCCGGCCAGGTCAACTATTCGGCGGCCAAGGGCGGGCTGATCGCCGCGACCAAGGCGCTGGCACGCGAAGTGGCCAAGCGCGGCATCACCGCCAACGTGGTCTCGCCCGGCCTGATCGACACCGACATGACGCGCGACCTGCCGCTTGAGCACATGCTCAAGGCGGTGCCGGCGGGTAGGCTGGGTACGGTGGACGAGGTCGCCGCCGCCACCGCCTTCCTGTGCTCCGCGGGCGCCGGCTACATCACCGGCCAGGTGCTGGGCGTCAACGGTGGCCTCTACACCTAAACGTGGTGGTTTCAGGCCGCTTCGCCGAGACCGCTAAGTCCTTGTTTTGACCTGTACCTGCGCACAGTAGGGCGCAGGAGCGAGCATGCGCATCGGCATCATCGGCGGCGGTCCCGGAGGCGCGGTCGCAGCGGCCACTTTGGCACGCGGCGGGCACGAGGTCCACCTAGTCGAAAGTGAAGTCTTCCCCCGCTTCCACATCGGCGAGAGCCTGCTCCCCTGCAACATGGCGGTGTATGAGGACATCGGGCTGCCGAGCTCGGCCTTCACCGCCGCAAACTACCAGCCTAAGCATGCCGCCCACTTCGAGCTCGCCGGCAGCGGCCGCTGCTGCCGCTTCCCCTTCGCCGACGGCCTGCCCGGCGATCCGCCGTCGATCTTCCAGGTCGAGCGCGCGCGCTTCGATGCCATGCTGCAGAGCCATGCGGTGGCGCAGGGCGCGCAGCTGCATTGCCCGGTCAAGGTGGTGCGGGTGGCGCTGCCGGAGCGCGATGACGAGCTGCCCGTCCTGCACCTCGAGGAGGTCAATGGCGGCGCGACTCGGCAGCTGAGCGTCGACTTCGTCATCGATGCTTCCGGGCGCGAGACCCTGATCGCGCGCCAGCTCGGCCTGGTCGACCGCGAAGGCGACCTCATGCGTGCGGCGGTCTACGGCCACGTCGGCGAGATCCCGCTCGCCCCCGGGGCCGAGCGCGGCGATATCTCCATCGCCAAGGGGGCGGCGGGCTGGGCCTGGGCCATCCCGCTGGAGAGCGCCAAGTGGTCGGTCGGCCTAGTGCTCAAGCGCGAAGCGGTGGTCAAAGGCGGCAGCCCGCGCGAGGTCTTCGCCAGCAACCTGGTGCACTTCCCCGAATTCAAGGCCCGCCTCGCCGGCCAGCTGCCCGAGCCGGCGCGCTCCACCCCCAACATCAGCTACCGCGTGCGCCAGCGCATCGGGCGGCGCTGGGCGCTGATCGGCGACGCCGGCGGCTTCGCCGACCCGATCTTCTCCTCCGGCGTGCTGCTCGCCACCCGCGCCGGCTGGAAGCTGGGCAAGGCGCTGTGCGCCGGCGGGCCGCTCACCAACCTGGAGGAGTGGAAGAGCGCCACCGACCACGACCTCTCGACCTTCATCAGCTTCATCAAGCTGTGGTACGACGGCCACTTCATCGACAACCTGTTCTTCAGCGAGGCGCGCGACCAGGGCATCTACCGCGGCATCATCAGCCTGCTCGCCGGCAACACCACCAGCCTGGAGAACAAGTTCCTCGCCATGCTCAACCGGCGCATGCTGGCGCAGAAGAACAAGACGCTGATCATGAACTGATGGCGGCAGGCTGCGGGGGGCTGGCGGCTCAGCGCCTTGTCGCCGTGCCGGCGGCGAACATACTGCAGCCATGGCTCGACCACCCAAGGCGCGACTCCCGCTCAAGCTGGCGGCCCTCGAACTGTTCGTCGAGCATGGCGTGCACGGCACCGGGATCCGCGACATCGCCAAGCATGCCGGCTGCTCGGAGGCCGCCCTCTACCGGCATTGGGCCAACAAGGAGGCCCTGGTCACCGCGCTGTTCCAGGAGCACCTCGGCGATGTGCGCGCCATCCTCGAGGGGGCGATCACCGGCGCCACCGGCTTCGAGGACAAGGTGCGTGGCGCCTGCCGCGCCTGCTATAAGCTCTACGACGAGCAGCTCCAGGTCTTCCGCTTCATCCTCCTGGTCCAGCATGAGCTCTCCAAGTCGCTGCCCAGCGACCTGCGCATGCCCCAGGACGTGGTCACCGACCTGATCAAGGGCGCGGTCGCAAGCGGCGATCTGCGCCGCGAAGTCAAGGGCGAGGAGGCGCTGCTGGCGGCGGCGGTGATCGGCATCTTCCTCGAGACCGCGGTGTTCGTGCTCTATGGCCGCCTGCCCGGCCCGCTCTCGCGCTACGTCGAGCAGGTGACCCAGGCCGCCCTGCGCGTGCTGCGTCGTTAGCGAGACAAGCCTGTCTGGCTGCGGGCCAGACTCTCGCGCTGGCGATCTGGGGCAAACGTCCTCGATGAATTGCCGTCTTCCATTACTCGCCAACCCGCACGAAGTGCCGCACGAACTCTATTGGCGCCAGAACGGTGATTCCGTGCCTGAGAGATTCAGGGAAATGTCTCAGGTTGGCGGTGACCAATGCCTGGGCGCGCCCACTGACGGCCGTTTCCAAGAACATGAGATCGTCAGCATCCGGATACCCCCTCACCCCGCCAGGTAGTGGACCGGGTGATATCTGCACCGCCACCGCGTCTACGCGCTTGAGGAGATGCTGGATATCGGAGCGATGGAAGCGCAACCGGGTCCGATTGAGGACTTCCTCGTATTCATCGCGGATCCGCGCATCAATCACGAGTTCGAGCGATCGTGCCAGGGCGAGCCCGACTATGGTATTGGCCGGTCCATGTGCGGCGATCAAGGACTGAACCAGGACGTTGGTGTCAAGAACGACGCGCACGACGGGCTTTCCGGTCCTTGCGCGCCGCCATGATCTCAGCCTGGATGTCGACCGCGGTCATCGTGTCGATTCCGTTGGCCCGGGCCTGTTCCTGCAGCCTGGCGAGGGCCTGGATGCCCTCGATCCGGCTCGATTCCTCGATGGCAGCCTCGAATCCGCTCTCGGTAACCGGAATGACGATGGCGATCGGCTTACCCCCCTTGGTGACCATGGCGCGGCCTTGACCAATTTTATCCCACGCCTTCGGGTGTCTTAAGGCACTTGTCGTCAAGAACTGCATGGCGTCCTCCGGGTGACATTATTTTGTCAATATAAAGTCATTAGCAAGTCACCGATTGCTGTCCGAGTACACTCTCGGTTCCCGTTTCCAGACTCTCGGCGCCCGGCGCCCAGCCGGCGCCCAGCCGGCTCAGCGCTGCACCCGCCCGCTGCCGTCGCCGGCGACCAGCGCCTCGACCTCGGCGACGCTGATGAGGTTGAAGTCGCCCATCAGGGAGTGCTTGAGCGCGCTGGCGGCAGCGGCGAACTCGATCGCCTGCTCGCGCGTGCGCCCGCTGAGCAGGGCGTGGACCAGGCCGCCGGCGAAGCTGTCGCCGCCGCCGACGCGGTCGACGATGGTGAGCTCGTGGCGGCGGCTGAAGCTGTGGCCCTGGCGGTCGACCAAAAGGCCGCTCCAGCGGTTGTGGCTGGCGCTCAGGCTCTCGCGCAGGGTGATCGCCACCGCCGAGAGGTTGGGAAAGCGCGCGAAGACCTGCTTGGCGACGTCGAGGTAGCGCTGGTGGTCGAGCGCGCCGGCGGCCATGTCGCTGCCGGCGGCCTTGATGCCGAACACCTTCTCGCAGTCCTCCTCGTTGGCGATGGCGACGTCGACCAGGGGCATCAGGCTGCCGATCACCTCGCCGGCCTTGGCGCCGCTCCACAGCTTCTTGCGGTAGTTGAGGTCGAAGGAGACCTTCAGCCCGGCAGCGCGCGCGGCGAGCAGGGACTCGCGGCTGACCTCGGCGGCGCCGGCGCTCAGCGCCGGGGTGATGCCGGTGAGGTGGAACCAGCTGCCGCCGGCGAAGGCCGCCTTCCAGTCGACCTGGCCGGGGCGCAGCGCCGAGCAGGAGGAGCCGGCGCGGTCATAGATCACGTTGGAGGCGCGCTGGCTGGCCCCGGCCTCGAGGAAGTAGACGCCCAGGCGCTCGCCCTGGCGCAGGATATGGCTGGTGTCGACGCCGACCCGGCGCAGCTCCATCACCGCCCAGTCGCCGAGCGGGTTGGCCGGCATGGCCGAGACGAAGCGCGCCTGGTGGCCGAACTGCGCGAGCGATACCGCGACGTTGGCCTCGCCACCGCCGAAGGTGGCGTCGAGGGCCGTGGCCTGGCAGAAGCGCTGGTAGCCTGGGGTCTTGAGCCTGAGCATTAGCTCACCGAAGGTGATGACGGTCGCCATGGCGGATCTCCCGGTAGGCGGGGCAGCATAAAAACGGTCTTCCCTGCGGCAACCCGCTAGCGACCATGCCGCCAGCCCGACCCGCACCCATGCCCTTCAGCGACCGCAGCCTCGAAGACATCCGCCGTGAGCTCGCCGCCTTCGCCGCCGAGCGCGATTGGGAGCAGTTCCACTCCCCGCGCAACCTGCTGCTCGCCCTGGTCAGCGAAGTGGGCGAGGTCGCCGAGCTGGTGCGCTGGCAGGGCGACAACGCGCCGGCGGTACCGGCGGACAAGGCCGCGGCCTGGCAGGACGAGCTCGCCGACGTCTTCATCCTGCTCGTGCGCCTGGCCGACATCAGCGGGGTCGACCTCACCACCGCGCTCGCGCGCAAGCTCGACCAGGCACGCGCCAAGTACCCGGTGGAACGTTTCAAAGGCTCGGCGCGCAAGTACGACGAGGCCTGAACGCGCGCCACAGCCACTGCATGCGTGTGCACCGCGCCGGCGATGTGCTCACCGGCGCCTGCGCCCTCGCTTGCGCCTTGATCCGCTCCACCGGCGCACCTATGGTCGCAGGCTCCCGCCCCGCTGGACCGATGTCGCGCATGCGCACGCCCTCCCTCGAGACGCGCCCGGAGCTACCCTGGTTGGTGGCCATGGCCGTAGCTGTGCTCGGGGGCTGGTACCTCTATAACCGCAACGTGCTGGAGATCTACCCGCACGACCCCTCCGAGCACGGTGCCTTCCACGTCATCACCTATGGCTCGGACCCCAACCCGGCGCGCGCCGACCAGCTCAACAAATTCAACCAGTACTACCGCAAGGACAGCCTCAAGGTGGTACTCGTCCCCGGCGGCAGCGACGGCGGCACCCTGACCACCACCAGCTGCGCCGGCACCTCCCCTGACATCGTCGACGTCTACGAACCGGAGGAGCTGCGCAGCGCGGTGCGCAAGGGCATCGCGCGCCCGCTCAACTCCTACCTCAAGGCCGCGCATATCGATCTCGCGGCGATCACCTGGCCGTCGCGCCTGGAGGAGCTGCGCGTGCCCAATCCGCGCTGGCGCCCCGGCGACGACCCCCTCGACCGCCACGTCTATTATGCGGTGCCCAACAACATGGACGTGCCGGTGGTGTTCTTCAACGCCTCGCTCTACGAGCAGGTGCGCATCGAGCGGCTGCGCTCCGGGCTGCCGATGCCGCCGGCGCCGTGGCTGAACTGGACCTGGTGGGACTACGCCACCCTCGCGCGCGCGCTCGAGCGGCGCAGCGCCGACGGGCGCATCCTCACCTTTGGCGCCTCCCCGCCCAAGGTCGAGACGGTGGCGGTCGAGATCGGCATGAGCATGCGCGGCGAGAGCCGCGAGGAGTTCGCGCGCCTGGACGCTGGGCAGCGCGCCGCGCGCGGCGTGGGCGAGCTCACCTACGACCAGTGCATCCAGCTCTACCAGCGCGTCGGTGCCGGCTACCGTCCCTTCCCCAACCGCAAAGCGCTGCGCGAGGCGCTGCAGTTCTGCTACGACCTGGTCGAGGTCATGCACGGCGCGCCCTCGGTCTCCGAGCTCAACCAGGTGGCGAGCTTGAGCAGCTACGGGTTCGACGTCGGCTTCGGCCAGTTCAACGCCGGTCTGCTCGGCATGCACATCTCCGGGCGCTGGTACCTCGGCCAGGTGCGCGCCAACTGCGCCTTCGACTGGAAACTGGTGCGCATGCCGCGCTGGGTGCCGTTCACCGAATGGCTGCGCTGGCAGCGCCAGGGCCTTGCGGCGGAGGAGCGCGATGGCGAGTGGAGCGAGCGCAGCCATCCCCTGCGCGGCTTCGGCCTGCCGCTGGGTGGGCGCATGTCGATCATCACCTCGAGCTCGAAGCATCCGGCGCGCGCCTTCAGCTTCCTGGAATACCTCGCCACCAACCAGGACTTCAACCGTATCCTGCTGATCGAGGACGGCATGGGCGCCGACATGCACACCGCGCTCGACTACCTCGGCAAGCCCGACCCGCTGTTCCCGGAGGAGGCGCGCAATCGCGCCCCCGAACACGAGCTCGGCACCCTCGCCAATCTCTATGCGCGCGAGCCCTGGCCCTACAGCAACCGCCTATTCGGGCGCGACCAGGCCTATCTCGACCTCGACAGCGCCCTCAGCCAGCCACAGTGGCGGGAGCAGGCGTTCGCGCGTGGTCCGGAGCGCATCGACTACGCCGCCTCCTCGCCGCTCTTCGCCGGTTGCCAGCCGTCCTCGCCGGAGATCGGCGCGCTGCTCGCCGACCGCCTGGTGGCCAAGTTCGAGGAGGGCATGGCGCGCGGCGCCGAGCTCGACTCGCCGGCGCGGATCCAGCCGCCGGGGCGCAGCACGATAGCGGTGTTCGTCGCCCTCGGCGCGCTCGCCGCCGCGATCGGGGTGCGCCTGCGCGCTGCACGCGTACGGGGGCGCGATGAGTGAGCCAGTCGCCCCGCTTCGCCGCAGCCGGCTGGTCGCCCTGCTGCGCGGCCTCGCCTTCATCAGCCCGAATCTCGCGCTCTTCCTGCTCTTCACCCTCGGCCCGGCGCTGTTCACCCTCGCCCTCGCCTTCTTCCGCTGGGACCCCTTCAGCACCCCGACCTTCATCGGTTTCGAGAACTTCAACCGCCTGTTCGCCGACTCCAGCTTCTGGTACTACCTCGGCAACACCCTGGCCTTCATGTCCGGGCTGCCGTTGGCGATGGCCGGCTCGCTCTTCCTCGCCGTGCTGCTCAGCCAGAGGCTGCGCGGCGTGCTCGCCTAC
>JAYVMM010000775.1:0-3137 GCA_043758975.1 Planctomycetota bacterium
GGGCGGGGCCTGGACTAGCCCGGGGCGCGGGCGTCGCCCTGCTCGTCGCCTTCCCAGGCCGCGGCCTGGCTCGCGCTCCAGTCCTCGCCGTCGCCATCGCCATCGCCGCCGCCGCGGCGACCGCGACCGCGGCCACCGCCGCCGCCACCGCCGCGCTCATGGCGTCCGCCCCCGGTCTTGCCGCGGAAGCTGAAGATGTCGCGCCGGTCGGGGCCGTCGACGGTGCCGCCGAGCGGGGTGCGCAAGGCGGCGCGCGCCTCGCGCCAGCCCGCTTGCAGGTCGGCGAGGTCGGGCAGCCCGCCGAAGGCGAGGAGGTGGAGCTGCCACACGCGGTCGAAGAACGGCGCGGTGACGTAGCGCCGCATGCGCTTGGGGAGATGGGCGAAGAACAGCAGGTAGAGCTGGCCACGCAGCAGCTCCTGCGCGCTGTTGACCAGGCGCTTGGGCAGGTCCATGCGGATGCCGAGCTGGCGGATCTCGCCGGTGACGCGCGCGGCGAGCTGGTGAAACTGGTCGCGCCCGACGTCGATGGTGTCGAGCAGCGGGATGAACAGCCCGGCGGTGAGCAGTTCGAGCGGGAAGAAGCGCTCCTCATCCCCAGCGCGGTCGACGGCGGCGAAGAAATCCTCGACCTGGGCCATGCCGTCATTGCCCACTGCGGTCAGCCAGTCGGGATAGATCACTTCGATGAAGCCGTAGTCGGCGAGCATGCGCATGCCATCGCCGCGGTTGGCCTGGGTGAGGATGCGGAAGATCTCCTCGGTGACGCGGAAGCGGCTGGCCTTGAGGATCTCGCCCGGCAGCTCGCGCAGCGCGCGCGCGGTCTCCGCCTCGAAGGTGAAGCCGAAGCGGGCGGCGAACTTGATCGCGCGCAGCATACGCACGGGATCCTCGCGGAAGCGCACCTGGGGATCGCCGATGCAGCGGATCAGGCGGTCGGTCAGGTCCTGCACGCCGCCGGTATAGTCGATCACCGCGAAGTCGCGGATGTCGTAGTAGAGCGCATTAATGGTGAAGTCGCGTCGGAAGGAGTCGCTCTCCAGGTTGCCCCACTGATTGTCCTCCTCGACGTAGAGGTCGCCGTCCTCCGGGCCGGCGGGCTCGCTGAGCGCGCGCAGGGTCGCGACCTCGACGTTCTTGGGGCCGAAGAACACATGCACCAGGCGGAAGCGCCGTCCGACCTCGCGGCTGTTGCGGAACAGCCGGCGCAGGTCGCGTGGTCGGGCGTCGGTGGCGATGTCGAAGTCCTTGGGCCGGCGACCCATCAGCAGGTCGCGCACCGCGCCGCCTACCAGGTAGGACTCGTAGTTGGCGTCCTTGAGCTTGTAGAGCACGCGCAGGGTGTCGGGATCGATGTCCTTGCGGCTGATCGCGTGGTCCTGGCGGGCGATGATG
Organism: Planctomycetota bacterium; assembly: GCA_043758975.1. Classification (GTDB taxonomy): domain Bacteria; phylum Planctomycetota; class UBA11346; order UBA11346; family UBA11346; genus BOG-1363. The sequence continues at coordinate 1,396 of JAYVMM010000775.1, forward strand.
CGCGGGCCGCCATCGTCGGCGGGCTCCTGCCGGTCAACGGGGTCGTGGTCGGAGTGCGGACGGGAGCGCTCTCCCGGGGCACCGGCATGTGTGGTCACAGAGGTTTTCCTTCGTCGCAGCGGGCTCGTTGGCACCACCGGGCTCACCCGCGGTCAGTCGACCGGGGCCGCGCCGGTGGGCGGGCACGTGACATGGTGGCAACGCGAACGCCTGCCGCAACCGCGAAAAGCGCAGCGGCGGGCGGGAGCGGGCTGCCGGCGGGGCTAGAAGTCGCGCGCGACGATGAAGGAGGCGAGCTCCCCCAGGCGTTCCCGCCCGGGGCCCGCCGGCAGCTGCGCCAGGCAGGCCTGGGCCTCGCTAGCGTAGGCGCGCGCCGTGGCCAGCGCCGCCTCCACCCCGCCGCCCTCGATGACCTGGCGGCGCACCGCGAGCACGTCCTCGTCGCTCGCCACCGTCAGCAGCCGGCGTTCGAACTCGGCGCGCGCGCGCGCGTCGCCGCGGGCGAGCAGGCGCAGGATGGGCAGGGTCAGGCGTCCGCGCGCAATGTCGGTCGACAGGGTCTTGCCCACCTTCTTTGGGTCACCGCTGAAATCGAGGCAATCGTCGGCGATCTGGAAGGCCATGCCGCAGGCGCGTCCATAGGCGGCGGCGGCGCGGCGCTGGACGGGATCGCCGCCGACCGCACCGAGCTCGCCGGCGAGCTCGGTGAGGGCGGCGGTCTTGGCGTAGATGATGCGGTTGTACTCATCCTCGCTCAGGCCGACGTTGCGTGCCGCGCACTGCTGGTGGAGCTCGCCACGGCACATCACGTTGGTGGTGACGGTCAGGCGCTTCATCAGCTCGGGCTGCCCGAGGCCGGCGACCAGGTTGAAGGCATGGGTGTAGAAGTAGTCGCCGAGCAGCACCGCGGTGGTGTTGCCGAAGCGGGTGTGCGCGGTCGGGCGTCCGCGGCGGGTGTCGCTGTCGTCGATGAGGTCGTCGTGGATGAGGGTGGCGGTGTGGATCATTTCCAGCGCCGCGCCCAGGCGGTGGTGCAGCTCCCCCGCCTCGCCAACGGTCTCGGCGACCAGCATCACCAGGGCCGGGCGCAGCATCTTGCCATGGAAGGCGCCGAGTTCGGCGATCAGTTCGCTGACTTTGAGTTCGTCGCTGGCGAGCGCCGATGCGATGTATTTCTCAACCTCAGCCAGGTGAGGTTGCAGCCCCTGCAGCACGGCGAGCATGTGCGCTCAGCCGACCGTGAAATTGCGGGCCAGGTCCTGCAGGCAGCGGCCTAGGGTATCCACGCTCACTGGCTTGCGGATGCAGGCGGCGATCTGGGGATTGAGGCGACCCATCTCCTCGACGCGGTCGAAGGGTTCGTAAGCCGAAACCACTACGACCTGGCTGCCGGCGAGCTCGGGGCGGCGCAGCAGCTCCTGCAGCACGGCGAAGCCGTCCATGCCCGGCATCATGATGTCGAGCAGCAGGATGTGCGGCTTGAGGGTGCCGACGGCGATGCAGGTATCGACGCCGTTGACTGCCTCGTGGATGGCGGCGGTCGTCAGATAGCGCTCGACCACTTTGCGCAGCAGCAGCACGACGTCGGGATGGTCGTCGGCGATCAGCACCTGGAGCTTGCCATGGTTGGCAGCGGAGAGCCGCACCTGCTTCTTGCCGACGTCGGGGATGCCGAAGGACTGGCAGAATTCGTCGAGATCCTCCGGGCGGACGCGGAAATGGCCGCTCGGCAGGGCATAGGC
>JAYVMM010000776.1:0-6207 GCA_043758975.1 Planctomycetota bacterium
GCCTGCGCCAGGGCCATGCCGTAGTGGTACTTGCAGTCGAGCCAGAAGCGGTGGGGCGGCACCGGCGGCTTGGCGTCGGGATTGCCGGCGTAGCCGGCCACCACCAGGCCGTAGGCCTTGGCCGCCTCGGCGAAATGGCCGGCGAGCTCGCGGCACTCGGCCTCGGCGATGGCGCCATAGACCTTCTCCCATTCCCGCGTCCCGGTCTCGACCAGCTGGGCGAAAGACTCGGCGGCGCTGTCGTAGTTGCCGGTCTCGCGGTCCTCGACGCCCTTGATCCAGCGCCCGGACTCCATGCCGTTGTAGAACACGTGGTCGAGATTGGAGACCTTGAACTTGTTGGCATTGCTGCCGCCCCCAACCCCCGGTGGCAGGTGGATGCTGCGGTAGAGCACGTCGACGGTGTTCTCACTCTCGACGTAGACCCGCAGCGCCGGGCCGTTCTTCTGGACGATGACGTCCTTGTCGTCGGCGGCCTCGCCACCGGCGAGGGCGCCGCCGAGGAGCAGGGTGCCGGCGGCGAGCAGGGCGAGGGTCAGCGGGCGCAGGATCATGATGGCTCCGGAAGGGCGGGCGGGCGAGCAGGCGGATGCGGTGCGGGTCAGAGCATGCCGATATACTTGCGGTATTCCTTGCGGTCGTAGTCCGAGACCCCTTTGACGTCCTTCTCGATGCGCTGCTGCATCTCGTGCGCCATCTTCTTAGCCGCCGCCTCGGTCTCCTCGTCACCGCCCAGGGTGGCGGCGAGCGCGGCCTGGTCGAAGGCGCTGAGGTTGCCGGCGGTGGTGTTGGCGGCGGCGAACAGGCGCGCCGCCTTGAGGTGGGCCTTGGCCTGGCCGACGCTGCCGCAGGGCGCGAGGTAGACCCGGCGGCAGGCCGCCGTCGCTTCGGCGGCCTTGCCGGCAGCCTCGTAGTCCTCGGCCAGGGCGATGCCGTAGGGCGCAAATTCCTCCACCGGGGCATCGGGCACCAGCTTGGCGAACTCGGGCGCGAGCAGACTGATCGCCTCGTCGTACTTCTTCTGCGCGCGCAGCACGTTGCGCTGCCCGAGCATGCCGTCGCGCAGGGCGGTGCCGCCCCACTGCGGCGCGCTCTTCACCATCATGCGATAGTCATCCAAAGCGCCGGCGTAGTCGCCCTTGGCCAGGCGCAGGGCGGCGCGGCGTGCCACCAGCTCGGGCAGGTGCACGGTCTGGGGAAACTTGTCGCAGAGCTCCTTGAGCATGGCGAGGGCGTCGTCATTGCGCGGCGGGTTGGACTTGCTGTAGCATTCGGCGCAGTGCAGGTAGCACTCCTCGAGCTCCCAGAACCACTTGGCCGAGCCGATCGCCTTCTTGAAGAACTCGCTTGCATGGTCCCAATCGCCCTTCTCGTAGTTGACCTGGCCGGCGAGGAAGTTGCCGTCCTCGGCGCCGTTGTAGGTCACGCTGATGTACTTGTCGTGGGTCAGCTCGGACTTGGCGGAATGCGCGTCCTTGGGGTTGCCCAGGTAGTAGACCACCTTGTCGATGGCCTCGGACTCAATGAAGGCGCCCTCGATCGGCGGGCGGTCCTTGAGGTTGATGTTGCCGGGCGGGCATTCGCCGCCCTGGGCGATGGCGGCGCAGGCAGCGAGCAGCAGCAGGGGGAGCGGGAGCGGGAGAGTGCGCATGGCTGCTCCTATTTGGTCTTGGCTGGCGCGGCGGGGGCCGGAGCGCTGGCGGCGGGCGGTGCGGCAGCGGCGGGCGGCGTGGTGGGCGGCGCCGCCCCCGCCGGCGGCGCGGTGGACGGCTCGGGGACCTGGGCATCCTCGGGCAGCAGCACCAGCACCTCGTCGTCGTCCTTGGTCTTGATCGTGCGCAGGGTGAACTTCGGCGCGTCGAGGTCGGTGTAGATGAAGATGGTCTTGCCGCCGGCCTCGACGGCGTCGACGCGGTAGGCCGCCTTCTGGCTGATCCCGGTCTTGCCATAGAGCTCGAGGAAACGCTTCGCCAGCTCGCCAGCCTGCGCATTCATCGCCCGGCGCGCGCGCTTGTCGTCGCCCTCGATGCGCGGCGCGATGAGGTCGCGGCTGAGGTCGCTGCGGTTACGGTTCATGAAGGCGAGGGTGTCGTTGACCGCCTTGCTCTCGCCCAGGCCGAGCGAGAACTCCATCACCAGGATCTCCGCCTCCCAATAGCCGAGCTTGTTGCTGTTGCGGTAGATCTCGCGCACCTTGGCGGCGATATCGCGCGCGTTGCGCATCTCATCCACTTTCCCCCTGCCGCCGAGCATCTCGCGCCGGACGACGTCGATGATGGCGATGGCGGCGTCGGGATCGTGGCTGTCGAACTTGTAGATCTCCTTGAGGATGGCGATGGCCTTCTCGAACTGCCCGCTCTCGCGGTAGTACTGCGCGAGGTGCTTCATCACCACCAGGTTGTTGGCGAGCGCCGTGAGCAGGCGCTCGAGCCCGGTGAGCGAGGCCTCGATCGCCTTGTACTGCTCGGGCGCCATCACCACCTTCTGCGCCGCCAGGGCCTTGGCGCGGAAGACGGTGATTGCGGTGAGGGCCTTGAAGTAGTCGGCGTGCACCCCGGGCGGCATCTTGTCCGGCGGCAGGTCGAGGTCATAGGCCCTGATGAATTCCGGGGTGTCGTAGCTGAGGTCGAGGATCTCGTCCCACGCCTTCTTGAACTCGGTGCGCACCAGGATCGGCTCACCGTACTTGTCCAGCAGCGGCCTGGGGTCCTTGAGGAAGGTCTGCAGCTCGGAGTCGTTGGCGAGGGTGACCTGGTAGCGCTCGTAGAGGTGCGCGGCGCGCTCCTTCTGGTCGACCTCCCACAGCTTGTTGGCGCAGAACAGGATGTTGGGCGGCGGGGTCTTGTCGTCGATCCACGGTTCGAAGAGGTCGGCGAAGGCGCGGTTGGCCTCCTCGCTCAGACCGGTGACCGCGGCCGAGGCGCCGCCCGCGCGCGCCAGGGTGAGGATCTGGTTGGACACCGCGTTGAAGAGGTTGGCGAGATATAAGCTGCCGGGGCGCAGGTCGCTGTCGACGCCGTGGTTGCGCAGCTTGGGCAGCATCTTGACCACGCAGCGGTAGATGTCGCTGTAGCGCTTCCAGTTCGCCTGCAGCGCCGCGATGTCCTTGCCTTTGTCGCCAGCGCTCGCCTCCTTGTTGTACTCGCTCGCGGCATGGCAGAGCAGCTTGAGCTCGCGTGCGGCCAGCCGCTCGTCGCTGGGCGGGGCGTTGAGCATCACCGGCACCACCAGGTCCATGATCTCGACGTACTTCTTGGCCGCCAGCATGCTCTCGATCAGCGCCGACTGCACCGCGCTGCGCGTGCTGTTGATCGCCTTCATGCGTTCGGCGTCAGGTGGCGGCGTCTTGTTCTGCTCCTTGTCGAGCATCGCGAGGGTGGCGGCGTTGTCCTTGGCGCCCTCGTCCTGGATCTCCTTGATCTTGGCGGCGTTGCTGTTGGTGGGGTTGGTCAGCTTATCGCACCAGCGCTGGCGGATGCTGATCATCACCTGGATGCCGAGCAGGTCATGGGCGGGGAAATCGACGATGAACTTGTGCGCCTTCTCGAGCGCGGCGGCGAAGTCGCCATCCTCGATCGCAGCGAGGATCTGCTGGTACTTCTGCTGCCAGCCGACGTCGGTGGGCGAGATGCGGGTGAGCTGCTCGGTGGCGTCGTCGGCCAGCCGCTGCATGCTCTTGTCCAGCTTGCTCAGGCGCTCGGCATAGATGCCGGCGTTCATGCACTGCTGGCGCGGGGTGACGACATCGAGCCGCCACACCGTGGTCCCGGGCTTGTACCACGGATTGGGCTTCTTGGCCTTCTCCAGCGCATCCAGGTAGTTGGCGAACACGCGCGCGCCCTCGACCCCGACCACCGCCGCATGCTGCAGCATGCCGAGGCGGTTGAGGGTGCTGGCATAGAGGTCGTAGGACGCCGGGCCGGAGTCGATCAGCACCTGGTCGGTGACGCTGCCGAGGGCGAGCACCGCGTTGCGCAGGGTGACCGCGGCCTGGAGCAGGTTCGAGCGCTGGCGCGCGGGCTCGGCGGTGGCATTGGACTCCGAGATGAAGGCGCGGGCGACGTTGATCGCGGTCCCGGGTTCGTTGGCGAGCGGCGCGCTCGGCCAGCTGCCGCCATGGTCGCCGCCGTCGGCCAGCCAGGCCTTGGCGTTGCCGGCCAGCGGGTTGCCCGGTCGCTGGGCGATGAGCTGCCCAAGCAGGGCGCTGGCCGCGGAGCCGTCGTCCTTGGCGCGGTGGAGGCGGGAGGCGAGGATGTACAGCTGCCCGAGCTCGACCGCGAGCCGGGGCGGCCCGCCCAGCCGGAGGTTGGGCTCGGTCTTCTGGCGCTCGAGGAAGTCGTTCCACGAGCTCAGGCCCTTGTTGTAGGAGCGTGCGGTGCCCATCTCCAGGCGCCAGCGCAGCATGTTGGCCCACATGCTGAGCTTGAGCTTGTAGGCCTCGATCACCTCGGTGGGGTTGCGCAGGATCGGGCGGGTGTCGAAGTCGATCACCGACTGCAGACCGCTCTCGACCTCATCCTCCTTGCAGTCCTTGACCCCCAGGCGCACCCCGACGCTGAGCAGCACGTTGGCGTAGGCGCGGATGAAGGGGGTGAACTCGCCCCACTCGAAGTCCCATTGGCTGATGGTCTCACGATGCTCGCCGATGAAGGTCTTGAGGAAGGCCTGGGCGGCGGTCTGCGCCGGTTCGATGCCGAAATCCTTGCCGCGATAGGAGACTTCACGCAGGCCGATGAGCGCGAGGTAGGCGCCCGAGAGCGCCTCGATGCGCAGATCGCAGGCCTCGGTGATGATCTTCTTGTATTCCGGCGTCTTGTCGTCGAGGTTCCACATGCGCTCTTCGTCGGCCTTGTGCGCCTTGATCTTCTCGAGCGCCTTCTTGAATTCCTCGTCCATGGTCTTGGCTAGGACCTCGGCCAGGCTGCTCGCCCCCTGGCGCTTCTCCGGTCCGGGCGGAACCACCGGCTTGGGCATCGACGGGTTGATGAAGTGTCCGAGCTCGTTGACCAGACGCTCAACACTGTTGCCGCTGCCGCCGCGCAGGGTCTTGGCGAAGACGGGCAGGGCGTTGCCCTTGACCGCGGCGTCGAGCTCGGCGGTCAGCCCCTTGAGCTCCCTCTCGAGCTTGGGGTCGACCGTCGACGCCTTGGCCTGGTCACCGTTCGCCCCGGTGGCGCTGGGCGGCGGCGGCACCGTTGCTCCGCCTGGGGCGGCGGAGGCAGGGGGCGGGATCTCGGTGAGGAAGCGCAGCAGGAAGGCCTCGCGCAGCACCTTCTCGATCCACTGTCCGTCGTCGCTGTAGCCGCCAGCTTTGAATTCATCGACCTGGTGTTGGGCCGGAAGGCGCAAACCAGCTTGTATCAGTTGCTTAGCGGCGAGGGCCTGCTGATCGCGTTCGCTCGTGGAGGCGGCGAACAGGGAGCCTCCGGTGAGCAGTCCGAGGGCAAGGGCGAGCAAGGAGGGCGACATGATGCGGGACATGGTGCATTCCTTATCGGAGCAGGCCCAGGCGGCATCCTGGGCGGTCGGCAGGTCGCCAGCCGGTGCAAGGGGTTGCACGATACTCAGGGACACGGCGGTGCGACGCCTTCCCCCCGGCAGACCTGAAACGGTGTAACACTCTGATCCCGTGGGTGCGAAGCTCCCAGGGTCACATGGGATCAACGCGCGCCGTTACACCGGGTTCACGGGGCCGGAACAGACCCATGACGGGTGGTCGGTTGCCGGCGGTCGACCGCCATGGCAGTGTCGGCGCGCCAGCAGCGAGCTGCGAGCTGGTCGCAGCACCCAGCCAGGTTTATTGGAGGTCAAGCGACCCGGCCCAGGCGAGGATCAGCGGCTGCCCGGAGGCAGCCAGGCTCAGCCACAGGCGCAGCTCCGCCGGCAGGCGCAGGCCGCCGACCGCCAGGCTGCCCAGGCTGCTGCCGGTCAGGCCGAGGCGTGCGGCCAGGCCGCCGCTGCGCGGGAAGCGCTCGAGCGGCAGCGGGGTCTTGATCCCGGCCAGCTCGCGCGCGCGCGCGACCGCCGCCGGCAGGGTGCCGAGGCGATCGGCGAGGCCGTTGGCGACCGCCTCGTCGCCGCCGAACACCCGCCCGCCGGCGAGCTCGGCGACCTTGGCCGCTGGCAGCTTGCGCCGCTCCGCGACCAGGGCCTGGAAGCGCCCGTCGACGGTGGCGATGACCTGGCGCAGCGCGGCCTCCTTCTCGG
>JAYVMM010000777.1:0-9910 GCA_043758975.1 Planctomycetota bacterium
GAGAACGGCAGCGGCAAATCGACCCTGATCGAGGCCCTGGCGGTGGCCTGGGGCTTCAATGCCGAGGGCGGCAGCCAGAACTTCAACTTCGCCACCCGCGCCTCGCACAGCGTGCTGCACCAGCACCTCGAGCTGACGCGCAGCGTGCCACGTCCACGCAACGGCTTCTTCCTGCGCGCCGAGAGCTTCTTCAACGTCATCACCACCATCGAGGCGCTCGATGCCGAGCCCGGGCTGGGAGCCAAGTTGATGCCCGCCTACACCGGGCGGCACGATGGCAGCTCCCTGCATGAACGCTCGCACGGCGAATCCTTCTTCGATCTGCTGATGAACCGTTTCGGGCCCAACGGGCTCTACCTGCTCGACGAGCCCGAGTCGGCGCTCTCCGCCCACCGCCAGCTCGCCGCCCTGCGCCGCTTCCACGACCTCGCCGGGCAGGGCAGCCAGTTCGTCATCGCCACCCACTCGCCCCTGCTGCTCGCCTACCCGCAGTCGCAGATTCTGGTTCTCGACGAGCGCGGCATCACCCCCACCCCCTACGCCGAGGTGCCGCTGATCTGGCTCTACCGCCAAGCGCTGGCCAACCCGCGGGCGGTGATGGGCGAACTGCTGTCCGACGATCCGACGCCCTGAGGCCGGTGCTGGCGCGGCTGGCGCGCGCCGGACCGGAGCTTGAAGCGGCGCGGGGCATCATCGATGCTGCCTGACACAACCTGCCTGGGCGAGCCGGGAATGCGCTGGCGCCATGGCGCTGGCCGGATGCCATCGCCTGCCCGCAACCGCAGCCCCAGCCCCAGCCCTGCCGATGGTCCCGTATCCGCTCCTTTGCCCCGTCCTGCCGCCGGAATCCGCCCATGTCGCATGACACCCTGCTCCTGGTCGCCCCGGTCATCGGCATCGTGTTCCTGATCGCGCTGATCGTCCACTTCAAGCTCCATCCCTTCATCTCCCTGGTCGGGATCTCGATCGCCCTCGCCATCGTCACCGAGATGCCGCTCTCGGGGGTGGTGAAGTCCTTCGAGGAGGGCATGGGCGCGACCCTCGGCCACATCGCCATCGTGGTCGCGCTGGGCGCCATGCTCGGCAAGATGATGGCCGAATCCGGCGGCGCCGAGATCATCTCCAAGACCATGATCGGCTGGTTCGGGGTCGGGCGCATCCACTGGGCGATGGTGGCGATCGCCCTGCTGGTCGGCATCCCGGTGTTCTTCGAGGTCGGCTTCGTGCTGCTCATCCCGATCGCCTTCACGGTGGCGAAGAAGACCGGCACGCCGATGGCGCTGATCGGGCTGCCGATGGCCGCCGGGCTGTCGGTGGTGCACGGCCTGATCCCTCCCCATCCGGCGGCGCTGCTCGCGGTGACCGCCTACCATGCCGACATGGGCAAGACCATCCTCTATGGCCTGATCGTCGGCGTGCCGACCGCGATCGTCGCGGGACCGCTCTATGCGATGTGGATCAGCCGCCATGTCGTCATCGATCCCAACAACCCCCTGATGGAGCAGTTCACCGAGGATGAGCAAGGCAAGCCGCTGCCGGGCTTCGCCATCACCGTCTTCACCATCCTGCTGCCGGTGGTGCTGATGCTGCTGGGCAACTGGGCTGACAGCTTCACCTACAAGGGCACCTTCCTCAACGACAGCCTGCGCCTGTGCGGCACGCCGGTGATGGCCCTGCTCATCGCGGTCCTGGTCAGCTTCTGGACCCTCGGCATGCACCGCGGCATGACCCGCGCCACCATCCTGAAGTACACCAACGATTGCCTGGGACCGATTGCATCGAGCACCCTGCTGATCGGCGCTGGTGGCGGCTTCGGGCGCATCCTCAGGGATTCCGGCGTCTCGAACGTGCTGATCAGCACCACCACCACCTGGCAGACCCCGGACCTGGTGCTGGGCTGGCTGGTGTCGGTGATGGTGCGCCTGGCAACCGGTTCGGCGACGGTGGCGATGACCACCACATGCGGCATCATGGCGCCCATCGTCATGGCCCATCACGCCAACGCCGAACTGATGGTGTTGGCGACCGGTTCCGGCTCGCTGTTCTTCTCGCACGTCAATGACGGCGGCTTCTGGATGGTGAAGGAGTTCCTCAATATGTCAGTGGTGCAGACCTTCAAAACCTGGTCGGTGCTCGAGACCATCATCTCGGTGGTCGGCCTGCTGCTGACCCTGCTGCTCGCCCAGCTGGTGTGACCCGCTAGCGCAAGCTCCAGTCAGGCTGATGGCCCGATCGGCTGCGGTTTGAGCGGATTTGTCGCAGGTCCAGCGCTGCGACTGGACTCTACCAGTCATTTCGCTCCTTGAACTCGCGGTCCAATCACGGCATCATGCCAGTTGGGGGATCCCGACATGGTGGCTCTCTATCTCGCCCTGATCCATACACTGTTCCTCGCTGCGGTGTCGTTGCGCCTGACTAACGTCGGCTATTCCGGTAAGCGCATCGTCCGTCTGTGCGCCATCAGCCTCTCCCTGTGGCCGGTGCTGTGGTTCGTCGGACTGGCCACAAAATCGACGGTGCTATTGAACTACGGTGGGCTCACTGCGATCATCACCATCACCTTCATCTATTACCTGGCCATGGAAATCGGGGTCCTGCTCGAAAACCTCGCGGAAAGGAATCAGCGACACGACGAGATCCGCAAGGAGGAGGACGATCACCAGGTCAAGGTCGAGGAGAACGAGAAGGAGCTCGCCGAGATGTTCCCGATCAAATCCTATTTCGGCGATGCCAATACCTTGAATACCATCAGCGATCTCGGCAAATTAAAGGATGCCGGCATCCCCTGCCGGATCGAAGGCGGAATCGTGAAGATGCTGTATGTGAGAAAAACGGATATCGCGCGCGTGGAGCGCGTCATCGCGATCGATTCTCTGGAAATGGAAGAAGGAGCGGAATTCGAGGGCGCGACTGCTGCGCTTGGTGCGGGCCGGGTCGATGACGGCTGACCAGCCACCAGGGTGGACCGCGGTCCCCGTGAGATCTGGACGGCTCTCGCTTAGGAAGCGCTTAGGAAGCGCTTAGGAAGCGCTCTTCATCGGGAGGCAACCTGCCGGGAAAGGATCCCTGGCCTTCCGGTCGCTATGATCTTGCCTTCGCCAGCTTTGCCGCGGCCCGTTTGCTCGAACGCTTCTTCGCTGCGGCGAGCTTCTTGGACAAGTGCAGCTTGTGGCGGGCGCGCGAATGCTTGATAAGCAGGCGCATCTTGGCCAGCACTTCGTCGTCGTGCTCGTCGATGTAGGGCTTGAGGTCGAGGTCGGGCGGGATGTGGGTGATCTTCTCCCCGCCCATCTCCTTGACGAACTTCATCATGAAACGGTCGTACTCGGCCCATGAGACGCCGTCGGCGCGCACCGCCGCCTGCTCGGCGCGCAGCGCGATCTGGTGAGCGTGCTGGTAGCGCAGGTTGAGGGTGTCGATCAGGCTCTTCTCCACCGCCTCGTGCAGCAGCAGGTAACGGTCGATCTCGATGATCTCGCCCTTGCTGTCGAGGAAGGTCCTGGGTAGGTCCTTGTCGATGTAGATCTGGGTGCAGTCGGTGCTGTAGCCGGCGAGGTAGGGCACGTGGTACTCGCGGTTCACCGGCAGGCGGCGGTAGATCGCATCGATCGAGCGGTCGAGCATGATCGCCGCGATGTGCCAGTCCGGCCCGCGCAGCTTGCGGTGCTTGGTGTGATTGTGGGCGTGCTTCTTATGGAGGGGTTGTCCGCGCATGCTGTCACCATGGCGTGCCAGGTCCGGGGTCAAGCCCTTCCCGGGAATCGCCTGCCATGGCCCGCGCTGCTGGCTTGCCTCCGGCGCGGCGGATGGCACTTCTGGGGTCAGGGTGCCGGCGGCGCCGCCGGGGGGGCGGGGGCTGGGTTGCTGCTGCTGCTGGCGGTGCTGCCGCCGTTGCCCTGGCCATTGCCGTTGCCCTCGGCAAGCGAGACCTTCTCGGTGTTCTCATCGTATTCGAACAAGGTGCCGTAGCGCGCCCAGGCCATCATGGTGGTGAACTGGCGCGCGTAGTCCTCGTGCGGCATGGCAAGGATGATGGTCTCCTCGACGATCTCGCGATCGAGCTGGTGGTCCTTCTGGCGCGCGATCATGGCATGCACCGACTTGAAGATCTTCAGGCTCATCAGGCAGCTACGCCAAATGCTGCGGCGCTCCTCCGCTAGCGCCTTGGCGAAGCGCTTTCCCTCGGAGGTGAGCACGACCAGGCGCTTGGGGGTGTCGACCAGGTCGAGCACTTCGGCGGCCTTGACCACCGAGATGATCTCGCCGAACTCGCGCGCAGTGTCGGTGGCGATGCGGAAGACGTCCTCCTGGCCGCGGCGCGCCTCGAGGTATTCGATCAGGCCGACGATCTCGCTCGACAGCACCGGTGGCAGCCGCTCGATCTCGCTGGCCGGCGCGCTCAATGCACTGGCCGCGCTGGCCGGGACCGCCGCCGGCGCGTCGGGCATCTCCACCCCGGTGATGATGTCGTGGATGTGGTCGACCAGCTGGAGGAAGCCAGGCGAACGGTAGTCGCGCGGTCGCGGCAGCTTGTTGTCGATGATGGTGAGGATCCGCCCGGGGTTGGCGCCGAACACCACGATGCGGTCGGCCATGTAGACCACCTCCTTGATGTCGTGGCTGACCATCAGGATCGAGGAGGGGTTCTTGCCCGGCGGCGCCCACAGGTCGAGCACCTCGCTGCGCAGGCTCTCGGCGGTGAGCGCATCAACCTGGCTGAAGGGCTCATCCATGAACAGCAGCTTGCGATCGACGGCAATGGCGCGCGCGATGCCGATGCGCTGCTTCATGCCGCCCGACATCTCGCGCGGGTAGGCGTTGGCGAAGCCGGCAAGGCCGACCATCTTGATCACCTGCTCGGTGCGCGCCTCCACCGCCTCGGCGGCCAAGCCCTGGGCTTTGAGCACGGTCGAGATGTTCTGGCGCGCGGTCATCCACGGGTAGAGGGCGAAGCTCTGGAACACCATCGCCACGTCGGAGTTCAGCCCGGTGAGGGTGGCGCCGCCGTTGGCGACTTCGCCGGCGGTGGCCGGGATCAGCCCGGCGAGAATGCGCAGCACGGTCGACTTGCCGCAGCCGGAGGGGCCGAGCAGCGCCACCACCTCATGCTCGTTGACCGCGAGGGACACCCCTTCGAGCACGCGCAGGGTCTGACCGCTCGGGCGGCGGAAATCCTGCACCACGTCCTTGACCTCGCAGAGCGGCACGGCGGCAGGGGCGGCGGGGGTGGAGGACGCTGGTGGCATGGGCGGCCCTACTTGTCCAAGGTGAAGGTGGTTTCGCTCAGGCGATAAAGCCGCTTCCACACCGTGCGGTTGATGCCCACCACCAGGACGGACATGAAGACCACGCTGGCGGCCAGGGTCGGCAGATCCTTGACCGTGGCCGCGTGGCTGATCATCGCGCCGAGGCCCAGCGTGGACCATTCAGTGATGGTGCCGTCGGGGTTGTCGGTGGTCATGTATTCGGCGACGATGCTGGTGTTCCAGGCGCCGCCCATGGCGGTCACCCAGCCGGTGACGAGATAGGGGAAGATCGCCGGCAGGTAGAGGTCGAACAGGCGCTGACGCCCACGGATGCCATAGGCGTGCGCAGCCTCGCGCAGATCGCTGGGGATGGTCATCGCCCCGGCGATGACATTGAAGACGATGTACCATTGCGTGCCGAGCACCATCAGCACGACGCTGCTGGTGCCGATGGGAATGCCCCAACCGGCGAGCAGGAGGATCACCGCCGGGAAGAGCATGGAGGCGGGGTAGGAGGCGGCGATCTGGATGATCGGCTGCAGCATGCGCGATAGGCGCGGCGACAGGCCGATGGCCAACCCGGCAGGGATCGCCCACAAAGTGCCGAACATGACGGCAATGACCACGCGCAGCAGCGTCACCCCGCCGCTGATGGCGATGTCGCCCCAGGTACCCGCACTGACCTGGATGAGCAGGCCGAGCAGCCCCCACAGTCCCCACGCCATCAGGCCAACGAGTGCGATGAGCAGCAGCAGGGAGGCGTTGGAGAGCAGTGAGTTCGAGCGCGGGATCCCGCCCACCGCGGTGCCCGACGACTGGGATGTATCGCAGGCAAGCGCTGGGGAACCGTTCCCGGGTGGCGGCGCGATCGCCACCGGAAGCGTGGGGCGGGAGCTGAAACGGGCGAGCAGCCCGCCGATGACGCCGGCCAGGGCGCGCACCGGCCAGGAGAGCGCCAATGCGATTGCGCGCAGAGCCTGTCCGGAATGCGAGCGCAACAGCCAGTCAAGGAACCACGAGCTCGCCACCTCGCCGGCCCCTCCCTCCTCGACGCGGAACTTCTGCGCCCAGGCGACCATGGGCCGCCACAGCAGCTGATCGAGGCCGACGATCATCAGCAGCATGGCGATATTGCCGGCGATCTGGGCGGTGAGGTCATGGTTATTCGACGCCACCTTCATGTAGGAGCCAAGGCCGGGCAGGCGGAAATCCTGGTCGCCGAGCTGGAATGATTCGCAGAGGGTGAGGAAGAACCAGCCGCCGGCCATGCTCATCATGCTGTTCCACACCAGCCCGAGGGTGGCGAAGGGCAGTTCGACGTGGACGATGCGCTGCAGCCAACCGAAGCCGAACACCTGCGCCGCCTCCTGCTGCTCGCGTGGCACGGTCTGAACCGAGCGGTAGAGGCTGAAGGTCATGTTCCATACCTGCCCGGTGAAGATCATCAGGATCGCCGCCAGCTCGAGCCCAGTGTTGCTGTGCGGGAAGATCGCCACCAGAGCGAGGATCAGCCCGGGCATGAAGCCGAGCACGGGGATGCTCTGCAGGATGTCGAGTGTGGGCACGAGCACGCGTTCGGCGCGCGCATCCTTGGCCGCCCAATAGCCGTAGACCAGGGTGAAGAGCAGCGATAGGATGTAGGCGAAAATTCCCCGCATCAGCGATTGGAAGGTGTACCAGGGCAGCATCCACAGCGACAGGTCGATTTCGACCTTCGGTCGCTTCACATCGCCCCATTGCCCGGCGATGTGCGTCAGTCCGTAGAACATGCCGAAGATGCCGCCCAGCAGCAGGAGGTCGATCCACGCCGCCGGCAGCTGGCGCTGTCCGGCGGAAGCTCCGCCCCATATGCGTTTCAGCCTCGCGACCATGCCGACGTCCTGGGTGGGAATGCGCACCCTGGACCTGGCGGCGGCCAGGTCAATGCGCAGTCCGCCGGGCCATTCTCCGACGCCTCCCCGCCGACCGTCAGTCAGGCTGCCGGACGGACGCGCCGGGCGCGAAAATTACGAGAGGTCGGGCAGCAGCTTGGTGCCGATGCCAATCGGGCGCTCGATTGGTACCCCGGCGCGGGCGAGGATGGCGGTAAGCAGGTCGCCGTGGTTGCCGTTGGCCTTGGGCACGTGCCGCCCGGTGCGGATGGTGCCGCCGCCCTTGCCGGCGATGATAATGGGCAGGCGCCGGTGGGAGTGGTTGCTGCCATCCTCCTGGCCCGAACCCCACATCAGGATGCTGTTGTCGAGCAAGGTGCCGGAGCCCTCGCGCAGGGTCTTCATCTTGGCCACGATGTAGGCGAACTGCTCGATATTGAAGCGGTCAATCTGCGCCACCTTGGCCAGCTTGGCCTGGTCGGCGTCGTGGTGGCTGACGTCGTGGTGGCCGTCGCTGAAGCCCAGTTCGGGGTAGTTGACGCCCTGGGGGTGGGAGGTCATCAGGGTGCAGACGCGGGTGAGATCGGCCTGGAAGGCCAGGATCATGAGGTCGCCCATGACCTTGACGTGCTCGCTCCACTTCATGTTGCCGGGCGGGATCTTGACCTCGATAGGGTCCGAGCGCTTGAACTCGGCGGCGGCGCCGCCCCCCGCGCCGGGCTTGGCCGCCCGCGCCGCCTCGGCCTGCTGGCGCTCGATGGCGGCGACCCGGGTCTCGAGCGAACGCACGGTGCCCAAGTAGTCGTCGAGGCGGTGCTGGTCGTCGAGGCTGACGCGCGCACGCAGGCCCTTGGCCTCCTCCATCACCAGGTCGAGCATGCTGCGGTCGAGGGTCTGCTCGTCGCCGCCCGCCCCAGCGCCAGGCGCGCTGCTGGCGAACTTGCTGGTGTCGACGGTCGGTCCGCCGCGCTTGCGCGGGGTCGATTGGCGCGAGGAGAACAAGCGCTTGAGCACATTGGCCGGATTGGTCTCGACCGGCAGCGGCTGGGTCGGCGAGCCGAAGCTGCCGGTGGTGTAGTACATGTTGTTGAGCCCCTCCTGCCCGGTGCCGCTCGCGCTGTTGCCCTGGGTGGCGAGCTCAAGCGAGGGCAGAGGGGTATAGAGGCCGATGTGCTGGGCCGCGATCTGGTCGATCGAGGTGGCGATGTTGATGGTATCGCGCTTTTTCTCGTCGGGCAGGGTGGCGGTGAGCCAGCCCGACAGCTCGAGCGCATGCGCCGCGTTGCCGAGCTTGCCATGGTCGACGTTGTCCACCC
Organism: Planctomycetota bacterium; assembly: GCA_043758975.1. Classification (GTDB taxonomy): domain Bacteria; phylum Planctomycetota; class UBA11346; order UBA11346; family UBA11346; genus BOG-1363. The sequence continues at coordinate 8,434 of JAYVMM010000777.1, forward strand.
CCTCGAGCAGCAGGCACTGGTCGATCACCGCGCGCAGCGGTTCGAGGCTGGGCGGCAGCGTCACCGGGTAGGTCTTGGGATCGCTGGGCCAGAACTGCTTGGTGTTCACCCCCAGCGGCATGTACATGAAGCCGAGGCGCACCGGCGCCTTGTAAGCCGCGCCCTTGGGCGGATCGGCCCAGCCCATGGTCTCGAGCAGGGGCAGGGCGAGGGCGACGCCGAGGCCTTTGAGGCAGGTACGGCGGGGGATTTTCCAGGTCGGGGTCATGGTGGCATCCTTTATCAATCAGGTATCAGTTCAGATTCCGGTCAGTGCGCGAGGTGGCGGTTGAGGAAGGGGTAGCTGGTGGCGATCTTGATCAGCAGGGTCTGGAAGCGGTAGCCGTCCTTGGCCACCGCCGCGGCGATGTCGTCCACCACCACTTCATCGTAGCCCTCGAGGTGGTGGCACAGGGTGTAGGCGAGCAGCTTGCCGGTCAGGGTGCGGCAGAAGTCGTCCCGCCGTGCGGCGATGATCGCCTTGAGCTCCTTGGGCGTGCTGAACCGGATCCGCCCGGGCAGCTCGCCGACCGGGTCGACCGCCACCCCGGTGTCGTCCTTCTCACGCCAGCGCCCGAGCGGATCGAAGTTCTCCAGACCGAAGCCGATGGGGTCGAGCATGCGGTGGCAGCCCGAGCAGGCGGGGTCGGAGCGGTGACGCTCGGTGCGCTGGCGCAGGTTGAGCACCGCGTTCTCGCTGGTGTCCTGCTTCTCCAGCGGCGGCACGTTCATCGGCGGCGGCGGCGGGGTCTGGCCGAGGATCTGCTCGAGCACCCAGCGCCCACGCTTGACCGGGCTGGTGCGGTTGGGCAGCGAGGTCACCGCCAGGATACCGGGCATGGTCAGCACGCCGCCGCGGTTGCCGTCGGCGAGGGCGACCTTGCGCCACTGCGGCCCTTTGACCTCGGCCTCCAGGCCGTAGAGGCGGGCGAGCTGCTGATTGAGGTAGGTGTAGTCGCTGTCGAGCAGGGCGATGATGCTCTGGTCCTCGCGCATCATGCCGTCAAAGAGCATCGCCGCCTCGGTATACATCGCAGCGCGCATCTCACGGGTCATGAGCGGGAACTTCTTCTCGTCGAAAGGCTGGTCGCTGAGCTTGTCGAGGCCCAGCCAGGGGGCGCCGAAGCCGTCGAACAGGGCGTGCGCGCGCGCATCGGCGACCAGGCGGCGGACCTGGGCTGCGATCACCGCGGGCTGGTGCAGGGTGCCGTTAGCGGCCAGGCCGCTGAGTTCGTCGTCGGGCATGGTCGCCCAGAACAGGTAGGACAGCCGCGCGGCAAGCTGGTAGTCGCCGAGGGCGACGATGTCGCCGCTCCTGCTCCTGCCGCTGCCGCTGCCGGCGCTGCCCTCGTCGGGAGTAAGGAAGAGGAACTCCGGCGACACCAGCACCGCCTTGAGCATGAGCTTGATCGCCTCCGAAAACACTTCGTCCTGGCCG
>JAYVMM010000778.1:0-4644 GCA_043758975.1 Planctomycetota bacterium
CTTCACCCGCGTCGGCGGCAGCCAGGCCATCGCGGTGGACGTGCGCATCATCGCCGCCACCAACCGCGACCTGGTCAAGCTCACCACCAGTGGCGCCTTCCGCGAGGATCTCGGCTACCGCCTGCGCGTCATAACCATCAGCCTGCCCCGCCTGATCGAGCGGCTGGACGACCTCACCGACCTCGTGCGCCACATCCTCGAACGCGCCGCCTCGCGCCTGGGCCGCGCCCTGGCCATCACCGACGAGGCGGTCGAGCAGCTGCGCCGCCATCGCTGGCCAGGCAACGTGCGCGAGCTCAAGCACGTGCTCGAGGAGGCCGCCGCGCTCGCCGCGGGCGGCATCATCGGCTCGTCCCATCTCAACATCCGCGGCGAGGCAGCCGCCGTCAGCGCCCAGCCGCCGCCCGGCGGCGAGGCGTGGGCGCTCTCCACCCTGGCCGCGCGCCTGATCAGCCAGCACGCCGGGGAGGTCCACGGGCGCTTCCTCGATTGCGTCGAGGTGCCGCTCATCCGCGAGGCCTTGGCGCGCACCGAGGGCAACCAGCTGCGTGCCGCTGAGCTGCTCGGCATCAACCGCATCACGCTCAAGAAGCGCATGGACGAACTGGGCATCAGCAACAACCGCGCCTGATGCGGGTGCGGCCCGCCGCCGCCGGCTAGACTAGGGTCAGTTCGCTGGCGGCGAAGCTGCGTTCGCAATAGAAGCAGCGCACCTGCAGCGGGAGTTCGCCGATCACCTCGAGGCGCGACGACCACTTCTCGTGGTTGGTGACGCAGTTGGGGTTGGCGCAGCGGGCGATGTCTTCGAAGGTCTTGGGCATCGGCACGGCCGACTTGTGCACCACCTGGTAGTCGCGGATGATCGAGACGTTGGCGCCGGGCGCGATCAGGGCCAGGCGCGAGAGCGTGCGCTCGTCGAGCTCGCGCCCGGAGATCTTGACCACGCCCTTGCGCCCCATGCGCGCCGAGCGCAGGTTCATGCCGATCGAAACCTGGTCGTTCTCGCGCGCGATCAGGTTGGCGACCTTGAGCGTCATGTGGCCGGGGATGTGATCGATCACCGTGCCATGGACGATCGCTTCGACCTGGCGGATGCGGGTGTTGGAGGCGGTGGGGGGGTCAATGGCCATGGCGCCTCTGTCGGCGTGGGTGGTCGCTGGGCCGGGCGTGCGGGCGCCTCACCGCAACGCCCCCAGCACCAGGCCGAGCAGGGCCTGGCGGACCGGGATGCCGTTGCCGGCCTGGGCGAAGTAGTGGGCGTGCACGGTCTGGTCGACATCGATCGCGATCTCGTTGATGCGTGGTAGCGGGTGCAGCACGCGCAGCTGCGGTTTCGCATCCTTGAGCATGTTAGCGGTGATGCGGTAGGAGGCCTTGATGTGGTCGAACTCGAGCGGATCGGGGAAGCGCTCCTCTTGCAGGCGGGTCATATAGAGCAGGTCGGCCTGGGCGATGGCGTCCTGCAGGCTCGCGGCCTCGGTCACCTGCATGCCCGCCTTCGCCGCCGCGAGCAGGTACTCATCCGGCATCTCGAGGCCGCGCGGCGCGACCATCACCAGCTTGATCCGGAAATGGCAGAGCGCGGTGAGCAGGCTGTGCACCGTGCGCCCGTAGCGCAGGTCGCCGGCGAAGGCGATGGTCAGCGGCGCCGAGCCGTCGAGCAGCGCGGGGTACAGCTTGGCGATGGTGTAGAGGTCGAGGAAGGTCTGGCTGGGGTGCTGGTTGCCGCCATCACCGCCATTGATGATCGGCACCCGGCTGACTTCGCTGGCCAGGCGCGCCGCGCCATCGCGCGGATGCCTGATGACGATGACGTCCGCGTACTGCTCGATCATGCGGATGGTGTCGGCCAGGCTCTCGCCCTTCTTGGTGCTGGTCGAGCCCGCGTCCGAGAAGCCGATCACCCGCCCCCCGAGCTTCTGCATCGCCGCCTCGAAGCTCAGGCGGGTGCGCGTGCTCGGCTCGAAGAACAGCGTCGCCATCAGCTTGCCGGGGAGCAGTTCACGCCGCGGGCCGGGCTCCTGCTCGATGGCGCGCGCGGTCTCCAGGATGGCGAGGATGTCGCCGCGCGAGAAATCGGCGATGCTGATCACATGTCGCCCGACGAAGGTCACGTGCGAAGCCTACGCCGGTAGTGCCGGCAGTCCACCGCGGAGGGAGCCTGGATGCGTTCAGGCGTGCAGCAGCCACCAGCCGAGTAGGACCAGCAGCGCGGCGCCGAGCACCAGCCAGGGGATGGCGCCGATGCCAAGCGAGCTCTCCGGATCCTCATCGAACACCGCGCTCGGGCGCGCCGGCTGGGGCGGCGAGGCGAAGGTGAGCCCGCCCGGGGCGTTCGCGCCAGCTGCCAAGTCCGTCGCCGCGCCGACGGGGGCACCTACCGCCGACATCGCGGCGGCGGCGATGCGCGGATCCAGGCGCGAGGACATGCCCTTCTCCTCGGGCACGCGCGCGGTGCCCACCACGCCCACCGCGCCGGCGTCAATCCGCTTCTTGCTGAAGGTCGAGGTGGTGGCCTCGCGCAGCGCATCGGCGGCGCTGACCGGGGAGAGTGCGGGGCTGGGGGCGGACATGGGTGGCGGCGTAAACGGGGCGGCGGGGGGTGCGCCCAGCGCCGGCAGCGCCTGGTGGATCGGGGTGGCACTGCCGGCATCGGCCTGGGCCTGGCCCTCCTTGAATTTGCGCACGATGCGGCTGCTGAGCGAGTGCACCGACTGGTCCATCAGCATCTTGTCGACCGTATGCTCGCCGCTCGCGGTGACCGGGCGGTCCGGCGTCTTGCGCACCGGCCCCTTCAGCACCAGCGGCTTGCGCAGCAGGCGGGGGGCGGAGAGGTGCTTCTCGTCGAGCTGGGAGATGGCGCGTTCGAGCGCCTTGATGAAACCCTCGAAGCTGAGGAAGCGGTCGGCGGCCTTCTTGGCCATCGCCATCATCACCAGCTCGCGCGTGCTCGCGAGCAGGCTGGGCACGCGTTTGCCGGGATCGGGCACCTCCTGGGTGAGGTGCGCGCTCATGATCGAGCCCGGGCTGGTGCCGGCGAAGGGTGTCACCCCGGTGAGCAGGTGGTACATGGTCGCGGCCAGACCGTAGATGTCCGAGCGGCAGTCGATCTTCTCGCCGCGGATCTGCTCCGGCGACATGTACAGCGGGGTGCCGATGGTCATCCCGGTCTGGGTCAGGCGCTCGTCGTCATCCACCGGCTTGACCAGGCCGAAGTCGATGAGCTTGGCGACGTCATTTAGGGGGAACGGCTCGCTGGGGTCCTCGGTGCTGCGCGCGATGAGCACGTTCTCCGGCTTGATGTCGCGATGCACCAGCTCGGCCTTCTCGTAGACGTAGGCGAGGCCTTCCGCCACCTGCTTGCATATGCGCAGGACATAGAGTTCAGGCAGCACCTGGTGGCTGCGCAGCAGCGAGGCCAGGCTCGGGCCGGTGATGTGCTCCATCGCCATGTAGCAGACGCCGCTGCTCTCGCCGCTCTCGATCACCTCGGCGATGTTGCGGTGGCTGAGGCCGATCAGGACCTTGCTCTCACGATGAAAGCGACCGACGAAATCGGCATCCTCCTTGAGCCGACCGATGATGGTCTTGAGCGCAAGCTTGCGCCCGCTTGCCTGCTGGATGGCGAGATAGACCGTGCCCATGCCGCCGGCGCCGAGCTTCCTGATCAGGCGATAGGTCGGGAAGTTGACTTGCTGCTGCATCAGACCATCGAGCTCGTTGAGCTGCTCGCGGGTGATGATGCCCTGCTCGAAGAGGCAGACCAGGGCCTTGAACGGGGTGTCGAGGGCGACGTGGCGGTTGGCCGCCTTGCTCAGGGCGTCGGCGATCTTGGTCTGTGTGCACCAGCCGTTTGCCAGCACCAGCTCGCTGGCGGTGGTGACCGGATCGGGAGCGCGCACTGATGCACCAGGAGCAGTCATCGAGGGATCCGCTTGTGCGTCACCGGTGGCAGTACAGCTCGCTTCTGCCCCATGGGATAGGGATGCCTGGTGTAGTTGCAACGTGCATCTCCCGTGCCGCTCTGGATCTGGGTGACGGTGAGGCCGGTGTTTGATCCTTGGCGCCGCTTGTCCTTGCACCGGCTTGGGAATTGGCGTACCATTTGCTACCGGCCTGATGCGACGCACGTTCGCAGCCGGGTTGACGAGGGAACGGTCCATGGCCCTGCAGTTGCGCCAGAACCTCAATCTGCGGATGGAGCAGAGGCTCAAGCTCACTCCGCAAATGATTCAATCGATTGAGATCCTTCTGCTGCCGCAGATGGCCCTCGAAGAGCGCATCATGACCGAGATCGAGAGCAATCCGGTGCTGGAGATGCAGGACGGCGGCGAAGAGGGCGAGAATGCCGATCCGCGTAGCACTGCGCTCGCTCCCGAGGGCGCCTCCGGCGAGGCCGCCCTGGATGGTGCCGGCGGCGAGGCCCATCTCACCGACCGCTTCCGCGAGGACGATCAGGACTGGCTGTGGCGCTCGCGCCTCAACCGCAACTCCAACAACGACGACCGTCCGGACAAGATGGAGGCCCTGGCTTCGGCCCCGGACAAGCCGCCATCCCTGGCTGAGCACATCCTCGAGCAGCTGCGCTTCCAGGAGATGAGCGAGGAGTTGCGCGAGCTCGCCACCGAGATCTGCTGGCAGCTG
>JAYVMM010000779.1:0-11372 GCA_043758975.1 Planctomycetota bacterium
TCGCCGCTCACCGGCGCGCTCAGGCCGGTCGACGCCGCCGCCTTCTTCGCGCGCAAGGAGCGCAAGAGCATGGGCGAGACCGCGCTTTATGCCGCCATCACCGCTAAGCGTGCGGTGGCGATGTCCGGCTGCGCCGAGCAGCTGCGCTCGGACCGCGCGGGCCTGCTCTTCGGCAACGATTCCTGCGCCGATCCCATCGAGGAGATCCTCACCACCGTGCGGCGCGAGAAGAGCACCGGCTCGCTCGGCTCGGACAAGGTGATCAAGGCGCTCAATTCCACCGCCACCATCAACCTCGGTCCGCTGTTCGGCACCCGCGGCATCAGCCTGTCGCTGAGCGGCGCCTGCGCCTCCGGCGCGCACGCCATCGGCTGGGGCTGGATGCTGATCGAGAGCGGCATGCACGACCTGGTCGTCGCCGGCGCCTCGCAGGAGCTGTGCTGGCAGAGCATGGCGGCCTTCGACGGCCTGCGCGTGTTCTCCATGCGCATCGACGATCCGGCGGGCTCGGTGCGCCCATTCGACCGCGACCGCGACGGCCTGGTCCCCGGCGGCGGCGCGGCGACCATGGTCCTCGAGGACTATGAGCACGCGTGCGCGCGCGGCGCCACCATCCTCGCCGAGGTCGCCGCCTACAGCTTCACCTCGGACGGCGACCACATGACCACCGGCGACGGCAAGGGCGCCGCGCGCTGCATGCGCATGGCGCTCGACCAGGCCGGCATCGCGCCCGATGAGGTCTCCTACATCAATGCCCACGCCACCGGCACCGAGGCCGGCGACCACGCCGAGGCGATGGCCATCCACACGGTGTTCGGTGAGCGCTGCCCGCCGGTGTCCTCGACCAAGTCGCTCACCGGGCACGAATGCTGGATGGCCGGCGCCAGCGAGGCGCTCTACTCCATCCTCATGATGCAGGGCAGCTTCATCGCCCCCAACCGCAACTTCGAGAACCACGACCCGCGCATGCCGCGCCTGAACATCGTGCCGCGTCCCCTCGAGGGGGTGAAGCTGCGCTACGTGCTCTCCAACAGCTTCGGCTTCGGCGGCACCAATGCCTGCCTGGTGCTCAAGTCGCCGGCATGAGCGCCGCCCCGCCCGCCGCCAGCCGCCGCGCGCACCACCGCTGAGCCCCATGCCGCGCGCCATCATCATCGGTTCCGGCATCTCCGGACTGACCAGCGCGGTGCTGCTCGCCGAGCATGGCTGGCAGGTCACCGTGCTTGAGGCGCATGCCATCGCCGGCGGGCTGATGCAGCGCTTCCGCCGCGGCCCCTTCTGGTTCGACACCGGCTTCCACTTCATCACCGGCAGCCCGCCCGGGGGCATCTTCCGCCAGCTCGCCCAGCGCCTCGGCATCCTCGGCGACATGCACTTCCTGCCTCTCGACCAGGCGCGGCAATTCCGCTTCCACCTTCCCGATGGCGGCGAGTTCGCCATGCCGGTCGGGCTCGCACCCGCCTTGCGCGCAGTCCAGGCGCGCTGGCCGGAGCAGGCCGCGGGCATCGGCGCCTTCTTCACCGAGCTCTCCGGCCAGCTCAGTAGCAATCCCTGGCTGGGCGGCCTGGTGCCGCCCGGCACGCCGCCCGGCACCCTCGACCGCCATGGCAGCGTCGCCGACGCCCTTTGTCGCTGCGGCGTCAGCGGCCTGCCGGCGGATGTCATCGGCAGCCTGGCCGGCATCCTCGCCATGCGCCCGGAGCGCTGCCCGCTCGACCTCTTCGCCGCCTTCGGCGGCACCGCCATCACCGGCTGCTGGCGGGCCGCAGGCGGTGGCGAGGCGATCATCAAGCCCCTGCTCGCCCGCCTCGCCGGGCTCGGCGGCAGCCTGCTGCTGAACTCGGCCGCCGAGCGCATCCATTGGCAGGACAAGACCGTCACCGCGGTCGAGGATGTGCACGCCCGCCGGCACGATTGCGATTTGGTCATCGCCAGCTGCCATCCGGCCGAGATCCTGCGCCTGACCGGCGACGGCGGCATGCGCCCCTCGCTGTGCGAGCGCATCCGCGATACGCCGGACAGCGCGAGCGCGATCCTGGTCTACGCCGCCTTGTCCCAGGCGCCGGCGGCGCTCGGCAGCTGCCACCACTTCGCCCGCACCCGGGACGATGGCGACCTCTACTTCATCGCCCCGAGCAACTTCCACGGCCTCGACTCCGACGCGCCTGGCGACAGCGCAGCCGACTCTCACGCTGATGAGCAGCCCTACCTCGAGGCCATGCTGTGGGTGGGGAGCGAGCAGGTGGCGGATTGGCGGGGCAGCGCCAAGGGCCGGCGCGCCGAGGCCTATGAAGCGTGGAAGCGCGCGCGCGAGCAGGAGATCCTCGCTGAGGTCACCGCCCTGCATCCCTCCCTCGCGGGCACCGTCACCCGGGTGTGGTCGGCGTCGCCGCTGAGCATCGAGCACTACGTGCGCTCGCGCCGGGGCGGGGCGATGGGGCTGTCGCATGACATCGGCCACCTCGGCAGCGAGCCGATCCCGCGCCGCAACCGCTTGCGCAATCTATGCTTCGCCGGGCAGAGCGCCGGCCACCCCGGGGTGGTGGGCTGCATGATCAGCTCGGTGATCCTCTGCGAAGCGGTGCTCGGGTTCGATCTGCGCTCGGGCATCCTCGCCAGCAGCGGGCGGTGAGCGGAGGCGGGCCGGGCGCCCCGCCGGCGCCGCCCCGGAGCCGGAGAGCTCAGCGCGCCATCAGCAGGGCATTGATGCGCTCGGCGTCGTCGGCATAGGCCGGCTGCAGGTCGCGCGCAATGAGCAGCAGGGCGCGCCGGCGCACGGGGTCGTCGCAGGCTTCGGCGGCGAGGGTGTTGGCGGCGTAGGAGCGCGGATTGAGCTCGAGCATGCGCGCGCACAGCCGCGCCGCGGTGGCGCGATCATTGAGTTTCAGCGCAGTGGTGGCCTGTTCTTCGAGCGCGGTGTACTCGTCGCCACGCGCGCGGAAGAGCTCGAGGTCGGGGCTCTCCGGCAGCGGCGCCAGGTTGAGCGGGCCATCGATGCCGAAGGCCACGGCGCGCCCGAGGCCGTGGTAGGGAGCGCATACCCACAGGCGCTTGGCGCTGACGTCGCACACCACGAGATGGGCGCCGATCCAGGCATTAATGGTGCCGCGGTTGCCGAAGCCGACATCCGCGCCGTCGAGGCCACGGCGGTCTCTGAGCAGACTGAGGATGCTGGCGGGGTCGTGCACCGGGGTCGCCTGCAGCAGCTGCTCGGCGCGCGCCAGGCGCTTGGCGGTGGTGTGGCGACTGATGCGCTCGGCATTGGACTTGTCGGCCAGCCAGGGCGGAGAGAGGAAGTGGTTGGTCACCGCCAGGCTGTGCCCACCCATCTCGCGCACGCCCATGCCGTGCGGTCCCTTCTCCGCCACCACCGTGCGCCCCTCGCTGGCGCTGGCCAAGAGCACGCTGTCGGAGACGAAGACCTCGGCGCTGCCGACCACCGCCAGCGCCTCGGCGATAGTATGGCAGTGTTCAAGCACCTGGCGCACCACCATGATCATCGGGCGCCCGACGAAGGCCTGACCATCGGTGGCGCCGGCGTTGATGCTCACCCACAGCCCGGCGTCGTTGATCCCGGTAGCCGCCCCGGCCATGCCGCCCCACGATACCGAGACGAAGGGGATGCCGCCGGTCGGGCGCATGGTGTAGACCACCTTGTCGGCATCGAAGCAGCGCCCGCCCTCGAAATCGAACAGCCGCCCGACCAGGAGATGGCCGTCCTGCGCGCGTGGCCCGTCGACCGCCACCGCGGTGCAGCCCACCTGCGGCGGGCGCACCAACGGATTGTCGATGAGGTACTGGCTGATGTCGTGCAGGGCATGGTACTGCAGCGCGCGCGAATAGGCCGAACTCACCGCCGCATAGGGGTCGTGGTAGAGGCGGTGGCCCTCGGTGATGCCGGCGATCTCGAGGCGCTCGGCGGCAGTGAAGTAACCTTCCAGGTTGCGGTCGTTCCAATTGATCAGCCCGAGCAGGAGGTGGCGCAGCATGAAGTAGGGCACGCGCTCGATGAACACCCCCATCATCTCGGTCTCGATGCGCGCGATGCGGTCGCCCACCAGGACCCCCTGGCAGAAGCCGATGGTGAGCGGGTCGCCCTGGAGATGGACATGGGTGATGCCGGCGACGGTCTCGCGGTAGCAGCCGAGCAGCTCGACGCGCGCGTTGCCGTCGCCGCTCAGCGCGGTGGCGACGGCGGGCGCCACCACCGGCAGGGTGAGCACGGGGGCGGCGCGCACCGCCAGCAGCAGGCCGAGCGCGGGCATGCCGAAGAGCACCCAGAGAGCCGATAGACCGCTCCCCGCCAGCGCCAGCCGCAGCCCTGCCACCATTGTCATCGTGGTACCATGGCGGAGGCCGGCGCCCGAGGCAACCGCCATCCGCCGCGCACCCGCTGGTGCCGGCACGCCGGCGCTTTTGCCTTCGCCCGCACTCGCCCACGCGTACCCTCCGCCATGCGCGGCCACCTCCTGGTCGATGTGCCGATGGCGGCGGCGGCGATCAGCCTCTATCCCAGCTTCGGCCTGGAACCGTTGGCGTGGCTGGCGGGGGCGGCGACCCTGATCCATTCCTGGGGCGTGATCAATCCGCGCTCGAGCCTGTACCTGCCGGTGCACTGGCGCCTGCCGCCGGGCAGCGCCGGGCTGGCCCTGACCTTCGACGACGGCCCCGACCCCGAGGCCACCCCGCGCATCCTCGACCTCCTGGCCAGCGCGGGGGCGCGCGCCTCGTTCTTCCTCATCGGCAGCCATGTCCAGCGCCACGGCGTGCTGGTGCGACGCATGGTCGCCGAGGGCCACGCGGTCGGCCTGCACTCCTTCAGCCACAGCCGCCTGGTCAACGTCTGGCCGCCATGGCTGGTGCGCCGCGATCTCGAGGATTGCGCGCGGGCCATCGCCGACGCCACCGGCCAGGCGCCGCCGCGTCTCTACCGCCCAGTGGTCGGGCTGAAGAACCCGATCATCGGCTTCGTCGCCGGCCAGCTCCAGCTGCGCGCGGTGACCTGGTCCTGCCGCGCCCTCGACACCGGCGCCGCCGACCCCGACCTGGTGCTCGCGCGGCTGCGCCGCGGCCTCGCGCCGCGCGCCATCCTGGTCATGCACGACGGCTCCGAGCCGCGTCGACCGCAGGACCGCGCGGTGGCGGTCGAGGTGCTGCGCCGCCTGCTGCCTGAACTCTCGGCGCGCGGCCTGTCGAGCAGCGCCCTCGAGGTGACGCCACGCGCCATCAGCGCGCGCACGCCGGCGCAGGCCTCGGCCGCTCCGGTGCTGGCGGACGTGCCTGCGGGCGGCGGGCCACTGTCCTGAGCCGACGGCTCCGGGCCGCGCGGCGCCCAAGCCAAGTCGCCAGGGACCTTGGCGACGCCGTGACCTGATCGTGCCGCGCCCGCGCCCGCCCCGCCCCGCCCGCTCAGCCGCGGCGCACCTGCGCGCGCACTTGATGCGCCAGCCGGCTGGCGGTAAACGGCTTGATCACCAGCTCGGCGCCATCATCGGGGGCGCTGCCGCCCGCGCCCGCGAGGTAGAGCACCGTGAGGCCCGGGCAGCGCTGAGAAAGCGCGCTGGCGATCTCCTTGCCGCTCATCGAAGCGGTCATGACCTCGACCAGCAGCAGCTGGATGCGGCCCTGCTTGAGCGCCGCCACCTCGAGCGCCTGCACCAGATTGGCGGCGGTGAAGACCTGGTAGCCGTAGCGGCCGAGGGTGCGGCTGACCTGCTGGCGCACCAGGGGATCATCGTCCACCGCCAGCACGGTAGTGCCGTCGCGCACCGCCTCGGGGTGGAAATGGCGCGACTCCTCCTCGAGCACCGGGGCCAGCGCCGCCGGCAGGTAGATGGCGAAGCTGGTGCCGGCGCCCGGCGCACTGTCGACGCGGATGATGCCGCCGCTCTGGCGCACGATGCCGTCGACGGTCGACAGCCCGAGCCCGGTGCCCTGCTCCTTGGTGGTATAGAAGGGTTCGAAGATGCGCGCGCGCGTCGCCTCGTCCATGCCGCAGCCGGTGTCGCTCACCGCCAGGCAGAGGTAGCGCCCGCCCGCCGGCACCCCGCGCCGAACGAGCTCTTCGCTGCCGGCCAGGCGGGTGGCGACCAGCAGCCGTCCGCCGGCCGGCATGGCGTCGCGGGCGTTGACCGCGAGGTTAAGCACCACCTGCTCGAGCTGGCTGGCGTCGCTGCGTACCGCCGGCAGGCGCTCACCGAGCTCTGTCACCAGTTCGATCCCGGGGCCGAGCAGGGCGAGCAGCATCTTGCGCATCTCGCCCACCAACGCCCCCAGGTCGACATCGACGGGGGTGAAGTCCTGCCGGCGGCTGAACGTCAGCAGCTGGCGAGTCATGCGCGCCGCGCGTTCACCGGTCTCGAGGATGAGGCCGACGTCGCGCAGCGATTCCGCTTGGCCGGCGAGGCGCGCGAGCAGCAGCTGGCAGCGCCCGTTGATCACGGTCAGCAGGTTGTTGAAGTCATGGGCGATGCCGCCGGCGAGCTGGCCGACGATCTCCATCTTCTGGATCTGGCGCAGCTGCGCCGCGAGCGAGCGCCGCTCGCCGATGTCGCTGGCGAGGACGATGATGCCATCGACGGCATCGCCGCCTGCGCGCAGCGGCGCCACCGAGAGCGCGACCGCCACCGCGGCTCCGTCACGCCGGCGCCAGTCGAGCTCGACCGCGGTGAACGAACGCCCACGCCAGGCGTCGGTGACGATGGCGAGCGATTCCAGACGCGCCTCCGGCGGGATGGTCGGCAGCTCGCGTCCGAGCACCTCCTCGCTGCGCCAGCCGAACATGCGCACCGCGGCGGCGTTCCAGCGCCGCACCAGCGCACCGGTGCCCAGGCCGATGATCGCCAACGGCGAGGCCTCGACGAAGGTGGTGAGCTCGTGGTTGGTGGCGCGCAGCGAGGTGAGCGCGCTGCGATGCTCGGCGCGCAGACGCGCGTCGCCCATCGCGCGCTCGCTGGCGGCGCCGAGGCGGCCGAGGTTGCCCTTGAGGATGAAATCGTGCGCCCCCGCCTTCATGATCGCGGTGGCGCGGTCCTCGCCGATCGAGCCGGTGACGACGATGAACGGCAGGTCCTGGCCGCTCTCCTGCAGCAGCGCGAGGGTGGTGGGGGCGTCGAGCTGCGGCAGGCTGTAGTCGGCGATGACCACGTCCCAGCCACCGGCATTGAGCGCCTGCTGCAGCGCCTCGCGCTCGTCGACGCGGTTGATGGCGGGGGCGAAGCCGCGGCGCTTGAGTTCCGCCGCCATCAATGCGGTGTCGGCGTCGTTGTCCTCGACCGCGAGGATGGTGATGGTGCGCGCCATGTCGCGTCAGTCCCCCGTGCTCCAACATCCCGGTGCATCCCGCACCGCCGTGGGATCATGCCTGCCTGCGCTGGTGACGCCAGCACCCACTCCATTCCGTGTATGGAATCCCCATTGCCGGCTTGCCCGTACGACCATGGCCGCTAGGGCGCGCCGCACCGACTGTTCGACTGCCCGCTTGCCGGCGCCGCGCTCGCCGCCGCCGCCGGATCAGGCAAGCGGCGCCGGCTCCGACGCCGCCCGCACCGCGATGCGGCAGCTGGCGACGGTGGTCGCGCCCGCGCGTACCGTCCCGTCCAGCAGCGTACCAGCAGCGAGCTCCTGCCAGGCCACCTGCACACTGAGCACGGTCCCGGGCAGGGCCGGCGCCGACCATTTCGCGCGCTCGACCGCGACCACCTCCAGCGCCTGCCGGCGCGCCTGCATGGCGAGCTCGATGACGGTGGCGAGCAGGTAGACGCCCGGCACCAGCGGTCGCCCAGGAAAGTGGCCGGTGAACACCGCCAGCGCAGCGGGGAAGAGGAATTCGCCGGCCGCGGCGCGCTCACCCGCGCTCGTCCACCCGCACAAGGCGGCGGCGGCATCCTGGCGCGGGCGCATCAACCGCCGCCCGCGGCGGCGTGCCGCTCGCGCGCGGTGATGGTGGCGAAGAAGCGCTCCACCGCCGGCGGCGGGGAGAGGAACGGGGTGCCCTGGGTATCGACGAACACCTGCACGGTCTCGGCCACGCACAGCAGGGTGCCCGCCGCATCGCGCACCTCGTAGAACAGCCCGAGCGAGGGCTGGCTGTCGGGCAGGTGGGCGATGCGCACGGTGAGCTGCTGGCTGGCGCGCGCCGGGCGCAGATATTCGAGCTGGCAGCGCACCACCGGCGCCACCGAGCCGACCTGCTCCATCTCCTGGTAGGACAGCCCGCGCGCCGCCGAGTAGGCCTCGCGCGCGCTCTCGCAGTAGCGCAGGTAGTGGCCGTGCCAGACGATGCGCATGGAGTCGACTTCGCTGAAGTGGACCTGGACGGTGTGCTCGAGCACGTCCCAGCCAGGGAGGATGCGGCTCTTGATGCGCTTCATGGTCTCCCTCCCAGGGCGGCGACCTTGAGCTCGCCGGCGCCGAGCTCCTGGCCACCGGCAGTGAGGATGCGCAGCCGGTAGAGCTGCAGCGGCCCGAGCTCGGCCACCGGCTCGGCGTCGACCTCGAGAGCCTCGCCGGGATGGGCGGCACGCTGTATGGCGAAGCCCTTGGCCCCCACCAGCATGCCGGCGGCGCGCGCACTCTCTCCGGTGCCACTGCCCGCGCTTGGGCCGGCGAGCGCCTGGGCGCGCAGGCGCGCGCCCATCAGCACCGCCAGCGCCTGCGCTCCGGCCTCAATGAGCTGGAGGGCGTCGAGGCCCTGGTGCTCCTTCAGACGCACCCGCCCGCCGTTGCCGCGCAGCTCCATGATGCCGGCGACGAGCAGGGCGGGGGCCTGGTGGGTGGTCAGCTGCTCGGCGGGAAGATCGGTGATGGCAGTACTTTGCATGGCATTCCCGAAGCCTGTTGTGCCGCCAGCGCGCCCCCCCGCAAGATGCGAGTGCTCAGCCGCCCGGCCAGCGCAGGGCCACCAACTGTGCGGCCTGCGAAGCCGAAGCCGGGGCCGGAGTCGCCGCCTGATCGGCGGGGTGCCGCGCGTGGCGCGCGGCGAGCGCCGTCGCCACTCCCGGCGGCGCCAGCAGCACCCCGTCGAGCAGCGCGAGTGCCCGCAGCGCGAGCTCGTCCAGCGCCACTTCCCCGAGCGGCAGCAGGCAGACCAGGCCGGATAGGCGCGGCGGCAGCACCACCGCGCTCGCGTGCGCGCAGAGCTGATCGGTCTCCGGCGCGAACCACGCGCAGCTGGCGGCGGCGCGCCGCTCTGGAGCAGGTTCGCAGGCGATGATCGCCGCCCCCGGCAGCAGCTGGCGTAGGCTGACCGCCAGCGTGCTCCAGCCGCAGCCGAGGAACAGCCAGGGCGCGGGCTCGTCGCGCACCGCGCCACTGAGCACCCGCCACGCCCCGGTGCGGTGCTCAGCGCGCACCGCACGCGCGCTGGCCCAGCCCAGGCCGGTGTAGTGCTGCAGGCGGTTGCGTACCATGCGTGGCTGGCCGAGCTGCTCGCACAGCACCGCCAAGCGGACGGCCGAGATGGCGAGGCGGCAGCGTTCGGCGAACTGGCGGTGGGTTTCGTCGTCGGCGCGCGTCATCGGTGGCAGCACCCGGCAGTGCAGGATGGTGGGATGGATCCACATGCCATCCGGACGGATGCCTTGGCGCGAGCCGCTGATCGCCACCGGCACCACTGCGGCGCCAAGCGCGCCACTGAGCACGAAGGCGCCGGGGCGGAAGCGCTCGACCACCCCGCCGCGGCTGCGCCGGCCCTCGGGGAAGACCAGGATGCCGGCGTCATGGTCAGCGGCGCTGGTCGCTTCCGCGCTCGCCTGGTAGTCCTCGGCCTCGAGCTCGTCACTGTTGCGCAGCCCGGCGGCGCGCGCCGCCAAGCCGAGCGGGAAGGCGCGGAAGACCCAGGTCTTGGCCAGCAGGGTGCGCGTGCCGGGCAGGCTACACACCGCCAGGATATCGAGCATGCCTTCATGGTTGGCCACCACCACGCGCGCACGCTCTAGCGCCGCGAGCTCGCCATCGTAGCGCCAGGCCACGGTGGGCGCGCAGAACAGCACCAGACGCATGCCGCGCCGCATCGCCGCCGCGAGCAGGCGCAGCCGCGCGCCGCGCCCGGCCAGTGCGCACAGTCCCGCCACCGGCAGCAGCAGCGGCAGGGTCAGGCAGCAGCTGACGAAGGTGCCGTAGCCGAAGACGCTGTTGAGCACGGTGTGGCCGTCGGCGGAGAGCCGACCGGGGCGCGGCAGCAGGGCGCGCACCAGGCGCGCACTGAGCCACCATCCCGCGCAGAGGGCGGCGCAGGCGAGGACAAAGGCCACCAGCAACTTGCGCCCCTCCTCCGCGCTGTTCGCGGAGAAGCTGGAGAACGGGGAGATCAGCGCGAGCAGCAGCCAGAAGGCGGTCAGCCCGGCGAGCAGCGCACGCGCGGCTGTCAGGCGCGGTTCATCCTGCTGGCAACGGCGCCGGCGTGCGGCATAGGCCTCCGCCAGGGTGATGGTCAGCGGCGCCTGGATGATGAGCAGGTCATGCAACCCGGCGAGTTCCGGCAGCTTGGTCTTCACCAGCGCCAGCAGGCCCAGCCCGAGCAGCCAGCCGAGCAGCCCGGGGACCACGCTGGTGAACAGCCACCAGCTCGCCGCCGCACCCAACGCCAGACCCGTGGGCGGCCCCCAGGCGCCGCTGACGACCCCGGCGGGCAGGAACTGCTCGCACCAGGCGAGCAGGGCACAGCCCAGCACCGGCAGCAGCGGGCTAACGATGGCCAGCAGCAGGAGCGCAAGCGCGATGGTCCAGCGCGGGCGCAGGTGCGGACGCGCTGGCGCGGGCGCGGCGGGTGAGGCAGGCGGCGCAGCCATGGAGGAGCGCCGCCGCTAGTCGCTGCGCGCGCCGGTATCGGCGCGCGCGGGCTGGCAGGCCGGCGGGGCGTACGCGGAGAGCATGGCCACCAGGTCGGATGGCACGCGCTGTGGTCGCCCATCGGCGCCGGCCGCCACCACCGTGACCTCGGCCTCGGCGCACACCGCCTGGTCGCAACTGATGACGGTCGAGAACACTACCCGGCTGGGGCCGGCGAGGCGGACGCTGGTGGCGCAATCGATGATGTCGTCGAAGCGCAGGCTGCGGCGGTAGCGCACGCAAAGCTCGACCACCGGCATCAGCACGCCGCGCTCCTCGAGCGCACGGTAGCTCACCCCCAGGCTGCGCATCAGCTCGATGCGACACTCCTCGAACCAGGTGATATAGGCGGCATGGTGCGCCACCCCCATTTGGTCGCTCTCGCCGTAGCGCACCCGGATGCGATGGTGGTGGGCCGGCATGGGCCGACTAGGGCGCGGTAGCGTGGACGCCGGCGGGCGCCGGCGCGGGCGCTGGCGACACCACCGGCGCCGGCGGCGGCACTGCGCCTGGGGGCGCCGGGTGCAACGGCGGCAGGATAA
>JAYVMM010000780.1:0-4552 GCA_043758975.1 Planctomycetota bacterium
GACCTGCTGCGCTCCGTCCGCTGCTTCCTCCTGCGCGGCCTCCATGTCGGCCTGAGATCGGGCCTAGGCGTGCGCGTGAGCATGGTCTTCTGTACCAGCCTCGCGCTGACCGCTGCGGATCCGACGGCGCCCGCAAGCGCCAGCCAGCCGCCTTCCCAGCAGTTCTCCCGCACGGGCCTGATCTTCTATCCGCGTGAAGACGTGACCATCCCCATCACCATCTCCAGCGCAGATCCGGCTCCCCTGGCCATAACCTCGGTGCAGCAGAGTTGCCGGTGCTTCAGCATCTCCACGCTGCCCGCGATCCTTGCGCCGGACACCCCCTACCGGCTGGACATCACCACCGCCGCCTTCGATCACCCGGGCCGCATGGGCGGCTCCGTCACCATCGACGGCACCAGCAGCGGGACCGCCCGCCGCATCACCTGCAATTTCTCCGGCGAGGTCCTGGATTACCTCGCCTGGCCGCAGGACGGCCCGGTCTTAGATCTCGGCGAAGTGCCGGAGGAGGCGCTGCCGAGGTCTTGGACCTTCCCTCTCCTGCGCGGCCAGCATCCGACGGCCTGGGAGCGCATGGCCGTCACGCTCGTTGGCGCCGGGGAGGCGCTGGCGGCGAAGATGGAGACCACGGCGGTGGGACCTTGGACGCTCGCCATTTCCGGCCGGCGCTCGACCTTCAGCGGGATCCTCGCCGCCCAGCTCGGCTGGACCTTCTGGGCGGGGGAGAAGGAATTGCCCTACCATCCCACGCGCATCGTCCGCCTCAATGTGAGCGGCCCGGCACGGGCCAGCCCGCCCTCCCTGCTCATCGGCGGCCTGGGTGCCGACGAAGCGAGCGAACTGGTCATCCATGTGCAGAGCCGCACCGGGAGCGCGGTCACCGCCACGCATGCGGCTGCATCGGATCCCGCGCGCATCGCTTGCGAGCTCAGCCCCGATGGCCACGATGTCCTTGTTCATGCCGTCGCCCGGCTGCCTGCCGGTGCCGCCAATGGCAGCATCTATGTGCAGACCGATGCTCAGACCACCATATGCGTCCCCTATTTCCTCACCGTGCAGGCTCCCCGACCAGCCCGCCCCGCTCCTGCTGGGCGCTAGCCCGCTGCGGCTTGCAGCGGCCAGCATCCGCTCAGCGCAACCGGCCCGCCGGCACCGTGGTGCACGCAACCCATGCCCCTCCCCGACCTCGTCGCCACCCTGATGGATCACAGTCGCTGGTCGTGGCCATTGGCCAACGCCAACCTGCTCGGGGCGGCCTGCGCCATCCTCATCATCCTCGCCGCCGTCGCCACCGCCACCCTGGTCGTCCATCCCCAGCTGCGTGGCCGGGCGCGGCTGGTCGCGGTGCTGCCGCTGGCGCTGCTCAGCCTGGTGCTGGTGGTGGCCCTGGCCCACACCTATTCGCGCGGCGGGTGGCTGTCCTGCAGCTGCGGTCTGCTCCTGCTGTGCGCGGCCAGCACCTCCCGGGCGGCCCGGCTGGTGGTGCTGGCGCATGCGCTCGTCCTCGTGCTGGTGATCCTCGTGCTGCCCGGCGGCAGCGCGCGCGCCGCCACCATGGCCAGCCCGGGCGCCGATGTGAGCTGGATGACTCGCCTCGACCTGTGGCGCGCCGCCTGCATCCTGTTCCATGATCACGCCTGGTCGGGCATCGGCATCGATCGCTTCGCGGAGTACTACCAGGCCTGGTTCCGCGCCCCGGCTGATCATTACAGCTGGGTCGTGGTCAACGAGCCGCTGGAGATGCTCTGCTCCCTGGGCTGGTCGGCGGCGCTCGCCTATGGCGCGCTGGGGGGCTTGTGCTGGTGCTGCTGGCTGGTGTCGCAGAGGGTGCAGGCGCCCTGGTGCGCCGGCACCGCAATCGCGCTGACGACCTACCTGATTGCCAGCTGCTGCTCCTCCTTCTTGGTGCTCTCCCCCGCCATGTGCGCCCTGGTGGCGGTGCTGGTCGCCGGCTGCCTGGCGGCGCTGGTCGCCGCACTGCGCCGGGAGCGCAGCGCCTGGCCCCGCGCCGCCCGCTCCCTTGGTCGTGGCGGCGCCCTGGTGCTGGCGGGGCTGCTCGCCACCGCCTATGGCTGCGGCGCCTGGCTGAGCAGGGCGGAGGCGGTACGCGCGGACACCATCGTCGCGCGCGTTCAGGACGGAGCGCGCATGCGGGTGGCCATTGGCGGCTCCCCCCGCTCCGGTGCACCCCAGGGCAGCTACGTCATCCTCGCCGATGCCCATGAGGAGCTCCCCGACGTGGCGCGCTTCCTGGGCCGGGAGCTGATCCAATCCGGCTACCAGGTGGTCTGCCTGTCGGCGGCGGATCCGCTGGGCACCGCCGCGCCGCTGGCGCGACCGCTGATCCTGCTGGCGATGGGGTCGGGCTGCACCGCCGCTGCCGAGCCGGGGGCGGACTGGCGCCATGGCCTTGCCCCCGACGCGCTGATCCTGGTTGATGCGAGCGCCAGCGACGGCGCCCGGCTGCTGGCGGACTTCCACGGCCCGGTGCTTGGGATCCGCGGCAGCCGCGATGAATTCCACCCTTCCAGCGCAACTCCGGCATGGTTCGCCAGGGCGGCGCCGGAGGGCGCCAGCAGCTGGTTCGCCCCGCCCTGGGACCGCACCTGGAACCGGCATTTCGCTGCCCTGGCGCCGAGCCTGGTCTCCTGGTCCCAGGCGCTGGGCGCGGCTGGCGCTCCGGCTTCGGGCCAGCCGCGCGCGGCGAGTGCGCGCGTTGACGCACCGGCACCGACTCCGTCGCCGGCTGCAGCGCCGGCAGTTGACCTGGAGCAGGCGCTCACGGCGTTCACCGCACCACCGGCTGCACCGCGCGCGCCGGCCTCGCCGGTGGGCAAGACCCTGCGCGACCTGCTCGCGCACGCGGTGCCGGGGCTGGAGCAGGGCGAGTGGATCGTGGTGCTCTATCGCAGCAGCTGCAACGCCTGCCGCGAGGACATGCCGGCCTGGGCCGCCCAGGCCCAGGCCATCGCGCTTGGGATCTCCCCCGGGCCGCCGTGGGCCTTCATCAATGTCGATGACCATGACGTCGCGCCGGACCTCGCGGCCCTGTTGCCGACCGGGAGTCCGCAGCTGCTGATACCGCATGCGACCATCGGCACACCACTGTTCATCCATGTCCAGGACGGCACCATCATCTCCAGCGGGAGCCGACGCGATGCGCTTGTCCGCAACTAGCCGCCGCTGCGCCGCGCGCGCGCAGGCCCGCCCGGCCTGCGTCCGGCGGCTGGCGCACCGCATCGTCCTGGCCCTGGCTCTCGCGCTGGCCCTGCCCCTGGCGCGCGGCGCGCAGGCGCAGGAGGCCGGGCTCAACTGGCAGCTGCTGCTGGCGAAGGCCGAGAGCGACGACGCGCAGGCGCGCGGCAACGGCGGCTTCGAGAGCGAGCGGGGCTCCTTCCAGCTCGACACCACCATCGCCGACGAGCATGACGTCACATGCAGCTACCTGACCCCGACCGGCGTCGGCACCAGGCGCGCTCCCGGGCTCCATGAGGCGGTCTACTACTTCCATACCCCCGGCGACCGCGATCCGCTCGCCAATGACGTCTGCAAGCGGCTGTGCGCCGAATCGGGCTTCACCGTCTTCAGCATCCGCTTCGACGCGAGCAGCGCCATGGATCGCTTCCTCGATCCCGCGCGCCGGGACACCTCCTATGCCTTCGATAAATCGGGCGCCTTCCCCGCCATAACGGCGGCCTGGGCTGAACTGCGCCGACGCCTGATGCTTCCGCACTCGACCTTCTTCCTCTACGGCTATTCCGCGGGCGGCACCGGCGTGCAGGGCTTCGCCGAGAACGTCCCGGAGCTGTGCGCGGGCGTAGTCAGCGTCTGCGGGCATTCCTTCATCGAGAAGGCGCATGCCAGCTGCCCCTTCCTGCTCATCCACAACAGCAGCGATGCCGGCGTCCCGGATGGGGATGGCCTGGCACGCTACCTCGCCGAGCTCGGCACCCCCTGCATCCGCCTGCTCTTCAATCCCAACTGGGCGCTGATGCGCCAGGGGCAGGACTTCGCCTTCCATGCCTTCCACCCGGCGGTTCCCACCGTCGCCCTGCGCTTCTTCGAGGCGATCGCCGAGATGCGCCGGGCACGCTCGGCCGAAGCACCGGCCTTCGCGGAGGCCTGCCCCTACGTCGCCAACCTGTTCAATCCGCGCGAGGTCTATGCCAACCATGGCGCGGGGACGCTGCAGCAGATCGCCAACGCGAACGGGATGGCCTGCCTGGTGCCCTCGGCGCGCTTCTACGCCCAGCTCATCGCCATGAACCCGCCCATCCGCCATGTCCTCGATCCGCAGCACGGCCTGCTGCTGGCGAGCGTGCCGAAGAGCGACAGCAAGCCGACCGCCCTGGTCAGCGAATGGTGGCGAGCTCAGGCGCAATTCGTCCAGCACATCAGGCGCTTCTCCGGCAAGCTCGATTGCGATCTGCGCTTCATCGCGGAGAGCGGGCGCATGGGCGTCTCCTGCGTGGCGCGGGTCGAGGATCTGCCCAGCGCGCTGCTGCGCGCCCATGCCGAATATGCGGCGGCCTCATCCTTGCCGGTCCACCTC
>JAYVMM010000781.1:0-4406 GCA_043758975.1 Planctomycetota bacterium
CTGGTCAACGCGAGCGCGTCCTACACCTACCTGCCGATCCCCTACGCGCGCCACTGCCGCATCACGGTCGAGAAGCCGGTCGCGGAGTTCTTCTACCACATCACCTCCCTGCGCTTTCCGGCAGGCACCGCGGTGCGGTCCTTCGCCCTGCCGCTTGCAGCGGAAGACGCGCAGGCCCTGCAGGCAGCGGGTGCAGCCTGGTCGGCCAGCGCCCTGCCCGCGCAGCTGGCGCCGGGGCTGCCGGCGGCTACGCCGTTGACCATCGCCCCCGGAGCTGTCGCCGAGGCGGTCGCCCTCACCGGCGCGGGCACCATCACCAGCCTGGTGGTAGCTGCACCCACGGTCGGCGATGCGGCCCTGCGCCGCCTGGTGCTGCGGGTCTGGTTCGATGGCCATGGCGTGCCCGATATCGAGGCGCCGGTCGCCGACCTCTTCGGCAATGCCTTCGGGCACAAGGTGTTCTCCTCGCTGTTCCTGGCCCAGAATGCCGCCGGCGAGATGACCCTGCGCCTGCCGATGCCCTATGCCGCGGGCGCGCGCATCGCCGTCGAGAACGGCAATGCCGAAGCGGTCACGCTCTCCATCGCAGTGGCCAGCCGCAGCGCTGCGCTGCCGCCCGACAGCCTGCGCCTGCGCGCCGATTTCGACCAGGAGATCACCGTCCGCGGCCGGGCCCATCCCTGGGCGCGCATCAGCGGCCAGGCCGGGCACTTCGTCGGCGTGGTGCAGGCGATGCAGTCGGGGCGCACCCTGGGTTTCTGCGAAGGCGATGACCAGGTGCGCGTCGACGACGAGCGCTTCACCGCCAGCGCGCGCTTCCCGACCGTGATCGGGCCGTGGAACGGCACCGGGACCGAGGACTTCTTCAATAGCGCCTGGTACTTCGCCGAGGGCATCAAGGCCCTGCCGTTGAGCGCCTGCCTGGTCAAGCAGGGCTTCGGGCGCATCGACGCCTTCCGCTTCTTCCTCGCCGATGCGCCGGTGTTCCAGCATTCGCTCGACGCCCAGCTCGAGAATGGCGGCACCAACGAGGGCGCTGGCGACTACTACTCGTCAGTGGCGTTCTGGTACGGCAGCGGCGAGCGCTCGCCCCTGATGGCGATGCCCCCGGCGGCCCAGCTCGGCTTCCCCACCGTCACCTTCACCGGTGCGCCGGGCATCGTCGAAGGCGAATCCCTGGTCGCCACCGCGCACGCCGACGGGGGCACCGTCAGCATCCAGGACATGCGCGGGCTGCAGCAGGTCTGGAGCGGGGGACAGCAGCTGCGGTGGAGCGGTGGAGCGCCCGGCCAGGCGCTGACCCTGCTGGTGGAAGCCCCTGCCGCCGGCGATTACCAGGTCTCCATCATGCTGACGCACGGGCCGTCGTACGGGATCTGCTCATTCGCCATCAATGGCGTGCGCCTCGGGCGCGAACTCGATGCCTATCGCCCGGAGACCGAGAACGAGGGCCTGATCGATCTCGGACGGGCAACGCTGTCCGCGGGGACGAACCACCTCACCATCACCCAGGCCGGCAGGGCCGGGCGCGCGAGCGGCACCGATGTCGGCCTGGACCTCATCGCCATGCGCCCGCTGGGGAAGTGAGGGCGGCGGCAACCTGGGCTGGACCGCCCCCCGGCCTCGATCGCAAGGCCCCCCGCTATTCGCCACCAGCTTCGCCGTGCCGATAACCGCCCCAGCCGGCGTGGCGACCGGCGCGAGCACCAGCACGGGCATGTCGCGCACGAAATGCGGGTAGGGATGCAGCATCGCCGGCCTGGGTCTGCTCGGCGCCCTGCTGCTGCGCAGGCGCCGGAGCGCCAGCCGGTAGGATTGCTGCGCTGAACGCGGTCGTCGGGCCCGGAGCCCGGAGAACACGCCCGGACTAGTGGAAGCGGTAGCCGACCTCGAGCGCCGCGGCGAGGCCGTTGCCCGAGATGCGCGCGTCGTAGCTGACGCCGTTGTTCTTCAGCGACATGTTGCCCTTGCTGAGCATGTATGCGGCGGTCAGCCCGGCCTGCCAGTGATTGGCGAAGGTGTAGATCAGGCCGGCACGGAAGCCGAGCTCGAAGTAGGTGCCCAGGCCGGTGCCGTAGTTGGTCATCGCCACACCGACGCCGCCGAAGGGCGTGAGCTCGAGCGCGGTGCGGTTGAAGATCTCCCAGCCGATGCCCGGCATGATCGAGAGCGCAATCGCGCGGTAGCTGATCGAGGGATTGATCTGCGATGCGGTGATGACGTAGTGATCGGTATGGAGCTCCATGCCGAAGAGGAAGCCGCCGTCCTCGTCCAGTTCGCTCCACGGCGTCATCCAGGTCAGGCCGGTGCGCCCGGTCTTGTCCCAGTTGGTGGTCTTGTCGTAGTTGATGACGGTGAAGCCGCCGCCCTTGGGCAGGATGGTGATGCTGGTCTTGGGCGGGAGGAAACCATAGCCCAGCCGCAGGTCATCTATTTCCACCACGCCGCTCTGCTCGAAGGCGCGGTCTTCGGCGGCCTGATCGTTGGGATCGGAGCGTGCACCACCGATGTCGACCGCCTGGACCGTCCCAGCCATCAGGAGCAGGACCGCAGAGGCCGCCGGAACGGATCGCAGGCGGGACGCAATGGTAGTCATGTGGGCTTTCTAGGGGAGGGTCCCCCTACCTCAAGGAAAACATAGGGTGCATGCGGCTGATCCGTAGCTCACGCTCGGCCACGATCCCAGCCGCAGACCGGGCCGACGACAATGGCATCGCGTACCGTCACCCGCCGGTGTCTCAGACACGCGGCGGCTCAGGGCTCCGGAGAGAGCCGCTCGGCGGGGACCAGTTCGAGCGGCTGGTGCGAGCTTTCCCACAGGAATTTGATCATCATGCCGCTCTTCGGCTGGATGTACTCGATGCGCAAGGGATAGCGCTTGCCCGCCTCGCAAGCGAGGGCGACCTGATGATCGCTCACCGCGGTGGCAGCGGCATCCTCGATCAGCACCTTGCCATCGACCACTAGGCGCACGCCGCTGTCGCTGTGCAGGTGGAGGACATAGGTCTCGCTGAAGCGCGGCAGCAGCAGGCCGCTCCAGCGCACCGAGAAATGTGACGGGCTGATGTCGAGCGGCGGCGCCTCGAGGCCGGGGTCGTAGCTCACGGTGGCGTCGGTGCGGGTGAACATCAGCTTGCTCAGGCCGGTGTCGGCGAAGTACTCGGCCTTGATGCCGGGGTGGTTGCCGGGCTCGGCGGTGCCGGGCTGCTCGACGGTCAGCGGACGGGAGGTGAGTTCGATGCCGTCGGCGACGGTGGCGGTGTGCCCGCCGGCGACCTTGATCATGGCGCGGTCGTTGCGGCGCGAGAAGCCGACCAGGCCGTGCTCGACCTCCAGGCGGGTCGAGAGCGAGGCGACTTCGAGCGTCAATTTGGTGCCGAGCACGGTGGCCTGTGCGCCCGGGGTGAGGAACTGCATGGGATGGCCGGGCGGCTGCTTCGCCACCGCGGCGGTGACCAAGCCGGCGCCCACGGTGACGCGCTTGCCGGGCTGGCCGTCTGGCGCTCCGGCGGCGCTCGCCGCCGCAACCAGGGTCACGGTGGTGCCCGGCCCGAGGTCGAGCCGGGTATCGTCGGTGTAGCGCACCGCGGCGTGGGCGCCGGCAGGCACGATCAGGATGTCGCCTTGCAACAGCGCGGCCCCTGGCGCCGGGCTGAGCCTGGCCTCGCCGCGCTGCAGCACCACCCCCGCCTGGACCACGGTCAGCGCGCCGAGGGGGTCGCCCTTGGGCGCCGCCGCGGGCAGCAGCACCAGCAGCGTCAGGCAGGCGGCGAGCCCGGCGGCAGGGAGCAGGAGCAGGGCGGCGCGGCGACCGGGGTGGGTGCGGCGCGCGGGCTGCGTGCGCAGGCTGGGGCGGCGGCGGCGGGCGTGGTCGAGCACTGCCTTGGCCGCGGCGTCGTCGAGCGGCAGGCCCACCGCCGGCATGCCGGCGGTGACCTGGCGGGCGGTCTCGGCGTAGAGCTGCCATTCCTGCAGCGCATGCACGAACTGCTGGCGCGCCGGCTGGCCGCCGCTGAGCAGGCGCTTGAGCTCCGCCGCCTCGACGGCGCTCAGGCGATTGGAGAGGTACTTCTCGAAGAGCTCGTCGGTCACGGGCGGATCCCCTGCTGTTCGAGGCGGCGGGTCAGGCAGGTGCGCAGCTTCTCGCGCAGACGCGAGAGCATCAGGCGGATGGCATTGACGCTGCGACCATGCTGATCGGCGAGCGTCTCGCAGCTCTCCTGGCGCCAGTAGAAGCCGGCGAGCAGGCTGAGCGAGAAGCGGTTGAGGCGGGACATGCAGTCGCGCAACGAGGCGCCCATCATGCGCTGGCGGTCGGCGCAGTTCTCATCCAGGTTCTCGGTCACCGACTGCTCGACCAGGTCGAGCAGCTCCTGGTCCGGCAGCGCGGTCTCGCGCCCGCGGCT
>JAYVMM010000782.1:0-4049 GCA_043758975.1 Planctomycetota bacterium
GATCCAAAACGTCGGCAACCCCGACGAGGTGGTCGTGCTCAAGCGCGCGCACTAGCGCGCGCTAGCTCCCTCGTCCGCCCGCGTGGGCCGGCACCAGCACCAGCATGTTGTCTCGGTGTACCACCGCCTTGGGCAGGGCGTAACCGAGGGCGGCGGCGGCGGCGTCCTGGCGCTTGCCGAGCACCTGCTCGAGCTCGGCGCAGCCGAGCGAGGCGAGCCCGCGCGCGATCTCCTCGCCGTCGGGGGCGAGGATGGCGATGGTGTCGCCGCGCTCGAAGCGCCCGCCCAGGCTGACGATGCCGGCGGCAAGCAGGCTCTTGCCGCGCCTGGTGAGCGCGCTCGCCGCCCCGGCGTCGACATGGATCTGGCCCTTGACCCGGCGCGCCACCGCCAGCCAGCGCTTGCGCGAGTCGGCGCGTTCGCCGCGACCGGGAATGCGCGTACCCAGCGCCTCGCCGGCGATGATGCGCTCGATCACCTGCGGCTCGCGCGCGAGGGCGATGTGGGTGGTCACCGCGGCGCCGGAGGCCAGGCGCGCGGCCTCGATCTTCGAGCGCATGCCGCCGCGCCCGCGCGCGCCCGCGCCGCCGGCGGCGGCGAGGACCTTGGCCGATACTACCGCGATCTCGCTCAGACGCTGGGCGCCGGGGTTGGTGCGCGGGTCAGCGTCGTAGACGCCGTCGATGTCGGTGAGCAGGATCAGCCGCTCGGCCCCGAGCTGGGTCGCGACCAGGGCCGAGAGGCGGTCGTTGTCGCCGACCATGAGCTCCTGCACCGCGACGGTGTCGTTCTCATTGATCACCGGTATCGCGCCGAACTCGAAAAGCGCCTGGAAGGTCGCTGTGAGGTTGAGGTAGCGTTCACGCTCGGTGAAGTCGTCGTAGGTCAGGAGCACCTGCGCCGCGACCAGGCCGCAGCTGGCGAGCGCCTCCTCCCAGCGATGGGCGAGGGTCGCCTGGCCGATGGCGGCGAGCGCCTGGCGCTCGGCTAGTCCAGGCGGGCGGGCGGCGAGCCCGAGGATGCCCACCCCGCTCGCGACCGCACCGCTGGAGACCAGCACCGGGCGCTTGCCCGCGCGCACCACCGCCGCGAGCTGGGCGGCGATGCGCCCAAGGAAGGCGAGGTCGAGGCGTCCCTTGGCATCGACCAGCGCGTTCGAACCGATCTTGACCACCACCACCGCCGGCTCAGCCATGGTCGCCGTCCGTACGCTTTCCCGTGCCGTCGCCGGCATCGGTGTCCTCTTTGCGACTCGCCTCGTCGGTCGGTCCGGCGGGGTGGTCGGCAGCGTGCTCCTGACCCTGATCAGCACCCTGGCCGGAGGCGTGGCCGCCCTGGTCGCCGGCACCGTGGTCGGTCGCATGGTCGGTGGCATGGTCGGCGCCGTGATCAGTAGCGTGGTCAGCAGGGTGGTCAGCAGGGTGGTCAGCAGCGTGTTCGATGGCGTGATCGCCTTGATGCGCGTTGCCGTGCTCGGCCTGCTGGCCGGAAGCGTGCGCCTCCGCCGCCGCCTTCTCCTCGGCTAGCACGGCGCGCGCATCGGCGCGGCGGTTGAACCACATCATCGCCCGGCTGGCGAGCAAGCCCATCTCGAACAGCAGCTGGAGCGGAATCAACATCGCCACCATGCTGGAGCCGTCGGGCGGGGTGATCACCGAGGCGATGACGGTGTTGATCATCACCACCAGCTTGCGCCAGCGCGCGAGCTGGTCGGGGGTGACCAGCCCGATGCGCACCAGCACCATCACCAGCCACGGGATGTCCATCACCACGCCCGCGCACACTGTCATCATGGTGAAGGAGTCGAGGTAGTAGGCCTCGCCCAGGTTGGTCTTGGCGACTGGATCGTTGGCGTTCCACTCGAGCATCCAGGCGTAGTAGTAGGGCAGACCCCAGTAGTAGCCGAGCAACGCCCCGGTGTAGAAGAACATGATCCCCGCCGGCACGAAGAGGAAGGCGAGCTGCCGCTCCTTGGCCAGCAGACCGACCGCGACGAAGCGCCAGATCTGGTAGACCAGGACCGGGATGGTGGCGGCAAAGGCGGCGTAGAAGGACACCGATACCGAGACCATCGCGCTTTCGCTGATCGAGAAGGCAGTGAGCGGGCGCCATTTGCTGAGGTCGGTGGGATCCTTGGGTTTCTCCAGGCCGATAGCCTTGGCCTTCTCCTCGCCGATGATGTCGATGGCGACCAGGATCGGGCGGATGAAGATCACCTTGAGTTGGCCGTTGTAGGCGAAGCTGGCGATGAAGAACACGAACAGGGCGACCAGCGGCACGATCAGTCGGCGGCGCAGTTCTTCGAGGTGGTCGCCCAGGCTCATCGGCATGTCGATGAGGTGCGGCAGCAGGTTCACCATGGCCGGCCCCTCATCCGCCCACCCGGTGCACCGCCGCCGCCAGCGCGCCGGCGCGCGCGGCGACCACCTCGACCAGGCGGGGGTCGCCGGCATGGGCTGCGATCAGGCGCACGAGATGGCTACCGACGATCACCCCATCGCCGACCCCGGCCGCCAGCGCCGCCTGCTCGGGACTGGAGATGCCGAAGCCGATGCACACCGGCGTCGACGCCACGCGCTTGAGCGCGGCGACCTGGCGCTGGAGGTCGCGCGGCAGCTCGGCGCGCTCACCGGTCACGCCCAGGCGGCAGACGTAGTAGAGGAAGCCGCCGCTCGCGCGCATCAGCATCAGGCGACGACCCGCCGGGGTGGTCGGCGCTGACAGGCAGACGGTAGCCAGGCCGGCGGCCTGCAGGGTCGCACGCAGCTCCGGGCCCTCCTCCGGCGGCAGGTCGAGCGGCAGTACGCCGTCGACTCCGCTCGCCGCCGCCTCGGCGGCGAAGCGCTCGACTCCGTAGGCGAGCACCGGGTTGAGGTAGGTGAAGAACAGCAACGGCACCTGAGTGCGCGCGCGGATCCGGCGCACCGCCGCGAGCACCCCCGCCACCGTGGTGCCGGCGCGCAGCGCACGCTCGCAGGCCGCCTGGTTGGCTGGCCCGTCGGCCATGGGGTCGGAATAGGGGATGCCGAGCTCGATGAGGTCGACGCGCTCCTCCGCCTGCGCGCGCTCGGCCATCGCCACCACCAACTCGACGGTGGCGTCGAGATCGGGGTCGCCGGCGCAGATATAGGCGATGAATGCCTTGCGCCCGTGCTCGGCGAGCTCGGCGAAGCGGGCGCTGATGCGGTTGGCGGGCGCGCCTGCTGCCGGCGGGCTGGCCACCTGCGCGCGCAGGTGCGTACGCGCGCTCACAGCGCCACCCCTTCGGTGCGCGCGACCTCGGCCACATCCTTGTCGCCGCGCCCGGAGATGTTGACGATGATAACCGCGCCCTTGCGGCTGCCGGCTGCGACCTCGGGCAGCACGCCTACTGCATGCGCCGACTCGAGCGCGGGGATGATGCCTTCGCTCTCGGCCAGGAGGTGGAAGCCGCTGAGCGCCTGGGCATCGCTGCAGCGCAGGTAGCTGGCGCGCTTGTGGTCGCGCAGCCAGGCGTGCTCCGGCCCGATCGATGCGTAGTCGAGACCGGCGCTGATGGAATGGGTGCCGACCACCTGGCCGTCGCCGTCCTGCAGCACGTAGCTCGCCATGCCCTGGAACACGCCGAAGCTGCCGCCGGAGAAACGCGCGGCATGCTCGCCGAGGTCGGCGCCGCGCCCGCCTGCCTCGGCGCCGACCAGCTTGACCGTGCGGTCCTTGAGAAAGGGGTGGAACAGGCCGATGGCGTTCGAGCCGCCGCCAACGCAGGCGAGCAGCACGTCCGGCAGGCGGCCCTCGCTTTTGAGGATCTGCGCCCGCGCTTCGCGCCCGATGACGCTCTGGAAGTCACGCACCATCATCGGATAGGGGTGCGGGCCGAGGGCGGAGCCGAGGATGTAGTGGGTGGTCTCGACGTTGGTCACCCAGTCGCGCAGCGCCTCGTTGACTGCATCCTTGAGCGTGCGGGTGCCTGAATCCACCCCCACCACCTCGGCCCCGAGCAGGCGCATGCGGTAGACGTTGGGCTGCTGCCGGCGCATGTCCTCGGTGCCCATGTAGACGCGGCAGCG
>JAYVMM010000783.1:0-3534 GCA_043758975.1 Planctomycetota bacterium
TTTCACCCCATGATGTCACTGACTGGGTCGATGGTGCTGGCAGGGTGATAGCGAAGCATTGACCCGCCGACCAGCGCCTCCGGCCACGGCAGGGTGGCCGGGCCGGGTCCCGTTGCAGCGGTCCGGCGCGTTCCGGTCCGCCATGGCCCCGCTCGCTCAGCGCCGCTATCCGCACGGCGTCTGCATCCTGGTCAGCGCGACGATCCCCGCCCCATGAGGTGGGCGACGAAGGTGAGCAGGAAGAGGACGATGAAGATGAAGAAGAGGATCTGGGCGATGCCGGCAGCGCCGGCGGCGATGGAGCCGAAGCCGAACAGGCCGGCGACGAGGGCGATGAGGAAGAAGACGATGGCGTAGTACAACATGGGCGGCTCCTGGGTTGGCCATCGCGAGAGCGATGGCGAGTGCTGTAGCTCATTGGTGGAAGCGCATGCTATGCCAAAGACAAGGCTGAGGTCACGGTCGGAGAATCACCTTCATCCTGCACGGTCGAAACGGTGACCGCAGGCCGGGCTGGGGTGGGTGACTGCTGCTGGTCGGCACGCGGCGGGGGGACAACGCGCCTGCACCCCCGCCCTCAGGCAGCGTCGCAGGCATGCGCTGGGACACCATGGTATCCTGCGGAATGCAGGCATGGTTGCGTGGCGATGCTGCGATTTCGCATGTGCCCAGGCTCTTGCCCGGCCCCGCCCCGCTACAGCCAGCGCTGCAGCGAGGCGGCACGGCACGTGCACCGGTCGGGGTGCTGCGGTGGCTTCGTGCCGCTCCCAATCCATGCGCCGGACCGACCGACGATCAGGTCTCCCGCCCGCGGTGGAGCAGGAAGGAGATGACGGCCAGGACGATGCCGACGACGGCGAGGATCTTGGCGATGTAGGCGGTATCGGAGGCGACGCCAGAATAGCCGAAATAGCCGGCGACAATGGCGATGATGAAGAAGATGGCAGCCCAGTAAATCATGGTGTTCTCCCGGTTTCGTGGTGGGTATGGTCGCAGGACCTCAGGCAGCGACCGCGCGGGCGGGCGCTGCGGGGGCGGTTGCGGGGAATTTAGGAGCCGAGGGTGGCGCTGAGCATCCAGGCGGTCTTGTCATGCTCCTGCGCGCGCCGGATCAGCAGGTCGGCGGTGGCGTCGTCCTTGGCCTCCTGCGCTGCAGCGAGGGCTTCGCGGCAGCGCTTGGAGAGGTAGCGGTGGTCGTCGCGCAGGGCGCGCACCAGCGAGGTGGCGTCGGTCTGGTTGATCTCGCCGATGCCGGTGAGCGAGAGCATGTTCGCCATCGAGGAGGGCACATCGTGCCCGAGGGCGCGCACGCGCTCGGCCAGATCGTCGGCGGCCAGCAGCAGGGCCTGGTACTGGGTCTCGAAGGCGGCGTGCAGCTCGAAGAAGCCGGAACCGCGCACGTTCCAGTGCGCGCCGTGGGTCTTGACCATCAGGACATAGGTATCGGCCATCACCTGCACCACCATCGCGACCATCGAGGTGGGCGCACCGGCAGCGGGGGCGGTGGCGGCAGGAGCGGTCGCGGTCGCGGTCGCGGCGGGGGATGCGGTGGGCATGGCTGACTCCGAGTGGGTGCGGCGGCGGGGAGGACGTGAGGAGGCATTGCGCAGGGCGTGCCAATGCGGGCTGAGCAGGCAGGCGGTAGACATATCCCTCGCCCACGGCGCCACGACCGCTCTGCCTGCGCCCGCCTGCCAAGCGTCTCCCCTGCAATGTGAGCGACGCCCCTGGGCATCCTACTGCAGGTGGCAGCAGCCACCGGGGGCCAAGTGCGGGTGGATCGCCAGTCCGCCGCGTTGCGGACTTTGGCACGATGTTCGCCAATGCGACGAACTCCACGAGTGCTCTCGTCCGAGCGCTCGT
The DNA here is from genome assembly GCA_043758975.1 of Planctomycetota bacterium. Taxonomy (GTDB): domain Bacteria; phylum Planctomycetota; class UBA11346; order UBA11346; family UBA11346; genus BOG-1363. The sequence continues at coordinate 1,864 of JAYVMM010000783.1, forward strand.
CCTCATCACCTGCTATCTAAGGAATCCCCCATGGTTGCTGCCACCGCCTCCGATACTGCCCGTGAAGCCAGCCAGGAATTCATCAAGAAGGCCGGCGAACTGCGCCAGCTGGTTGAGGACCTGGCGAGCTCTGCGCCCGACGCTGCGAAGGAGCAGATCGTCGGCCTGAAGCACCACATCACCGCGCTCTGCGACGAGGGCAAGGATTGCACGGTTGGGATTGCCAATCGCGTGGTCGACACCGTGCGCGCCTATCCCCTCCAGGTCGCGGCTGCCGCGGTCGGCGCCGGCCTGATCACCTGGTGGCTGCTCAGCCGCAAAGGGTGAGCACCGCCCGGGCTCTCCCCCGGACCAGCACGCTGGTCCGGGGGAGGAGTCTGATGTTCGGACTGCTGCTTGGTGCTACTCGTGCTACTCGTGCTGCTGGTGCTGCTCGAGCGGAGAGTCGCGGTGGATGGTCGGCGCCGGCATGCGGCTGTCGCCGGCATCCGCAGACCCTGCTGCCTCGTCCGGCGCACGCGCCGGCGTAGCCGCCACCGCAGGCCCAGCCAGCCGCCGGGCCAGGACGAGAACCACCCACGGCACGGCAACCAGGATGAGACCGGTCACGAGGTCCGCCTGCCAGGTGCTGCGCAGCACCAGGAAACACAGCGAGTGCAGACCGCGCGCGGCCAGCGCGATGCCGATGACCGTGCAGACCGCCGCGGCGCCGAGCAGCAGCAGGCCCCCGGCGATCACCGCGATCAGGCCCACCAGGACCTGGCGGGCGGCGGTCGAGACGTCGCTGAGGAGCTGGGCGGCAAAGCCGCGGCAGGCGGCGATGAGCGGCGAGAGGCCGGTCTTATCCCCGCCCATGTATCACCCGCGGAATCAGCAGGACGGCGCCGACGATGCCGATGGTGGCGCCGAGGGTCCAGGCCGTCGCTGGGCTGGGCGCATTATCGCGCGTGATCGGGGGGCTCTGCGCCACCAGGCGGCGAGCCGCCAGCGCGGCGTGATCGACAGCCACCTGGGTGAGCTGATGCGCTTCGCTGATCACCGCGTTGGCGAGGTGGCGCCAGGCGGCATCGATGCGGTTGGCGGCGGACGAGGAGCCATTAACTGGGACATCGGCGAAGGTCACGGGGGCATCGGGGTCCATGGGTATTCTCCGGGTGGCGCTGGGGGAGGTCTGCAGTCGGGCGATCGAACAAGGGGTGCGGGCGGCGCCTGCCCGCGTGGTGGAACAGGAAAGCAGTTCCCATGCCAATCCGCCTCCCGCCTCCCGCCTCCCGCCATCCGCCATCCGCCATCCGCCATCCGCCATCCGCCACCCGCCACTCGTCCGCCGCACCAGTCGAGCTCGTGACTGCCGGTAGATCGGGCCATGTGGCAGCGGCACCATGATGCGCAGAGGCGGAACTGTGGGGTTTCGTACCAATCGGAGAGCGAGTACAATTTTAACATGTAGAACATAGCCGGGGCGGCAACACGTGCGTGCCGAGGAACGGACGCCGTCCCGGGGGCCAGAAACTTGGAGTGCGGACACCCCTTGCGCGTTCCAAGCGTCTCAGGAAAATCGTTTTGGAATGTCGATCTTGACAAATGAACAAGGCGAGCAGGTGGGAGGAAAGCCCTTCTATTATATCACTTTGGTGCGTCAGGACAAGCCTGACTGTCCTTGTTGAATGA
>JAYVMM010000784.1:0-3292 GCA_043758975.1 Planctomycetota bacterium
TGCCGCGGGCCTTGGCCTCGGGATCGAGACCCTCCTCGAAGGGCAGGGTGGTGGGCAACGTCACCTTCTGGCGGTCGGCCTTCTGCTTGAGGTAGAGCAGGTCGGTGCGCACCAGGCCGGCGGCGCTGCTCAGCTCGGTATCGCCGTAGGACTTGGGCATCGCCGGGACCAGCGCGGCCTCGGCCTCGGTGAGCGCGGCCTTCTGCGCCACGGCCGCTTCCCTCCACTTCTTGGTCGCCGCCTCCACCGGGATGCCGTCGTCGGGGTAGAGGTCCTTGTACTTGGTTTTGAGCTGGTTGGCGTTGTCCTGCAGGACGCTGAGCTGGCCGCCCTGGACGTCGAGCCAGATCCAGCCCGCGATCACCGCCGCCGCTAGGCCGCCGCCCCATATCGCCAGGGGCTTCTGATCAGGGGTCATGCGCCAGCTCCATGCGGGACAGTAACAGTAGTCGATGTTTTCGCGCTGCCGAACCGTGCCAGCGGCCACCAGGCCAGGATCCATGCCCCGGCAATGAGCAGCAAGGGGGCAACCTCCTGCACATGGACGGGTCCGCCAGCAATATCACGGTAGCGCAGGTCCGGCCACATCACTCCGCCGCCGATCGCCATCGCCAGTCCGAGCTTCCAGGGGTAGCCCGGACGGGCGTCGCGGCGGGACTGGAAGGCCTGCAGCGGCACCCCGAACAGCAGCAGCGCGGCGCCGGAAAGGTAGAGCCGGCTCGAGGCCGACGGCCCCCACCACAACCACAGGAAGACCGCGCCGAGCACGATCAGGGCCCCCAGGCGCACATCGCTGCGGCAGCCGGGATCGGTGAAGGCGAAGCCGGTGGATTCGGAGGCCTCCTGGGCGGCGCCTTCGGGCTGCGCGCCTGAGGCGGGAGTGGGGTCGGGCGCGGCGGCGGGCGGCGAGGCGGCGGTCACGGGCGCTGGCCCTCCCAGGCGGCGCTCCACACCGCGGTGGCGGCGAGAGCGGCAGTTTCGATGCGCAGCACGTGGGCGGCGATGCGCGTGGTCTGGGCGCCGGCGGCGACCAGGGTGGCGACTTCCTCCGCCGTCAGGCCGCCTTCCGGGCCGACCACCAGGGTGGTCGCCCGCGGCGAGCCGGTAACGGGCGGTGCTCCATCGCGGTCGAGGATGATAAGCGGCTCCGGCCATGCTGCCAAGGTCGGAATATCGACCACCGGTCCGAGCTCGGGCAGGCGCCCGCGGCGGCACTGCTTGAGCGCCTCCCCGGCCACCCGGCGCTGGCGGTCCAGGTTGGCGGGGATACGCTCACCGCGTGCCGAGTGCAGCGGCAGGATGCGTCCGACCCCCAGCTCGGTCAGCGCGCGTACCAGGTCGTCGAAGCGGTCGCCCTTGGGCGCGGCGACGGCGATGGTCAGCAGGGCCGCCGGCGGGTCGGCCAGGGTCTCGATCCCGTCCACCGTCAGGCGCAGCCGATCCCGTTCCAGCGCCACCACCGCGGCGGTGCCGCAGCGGCCCCGGCCGTCCGCCAGGCGCACCTGGTCGCCCACGCGCAGGCGCAGGACGCGCAGGCCGTGGTGGGCCTCTTCGCCGGCGATGTCCACTTCTCCCAGGGCGAGCGGATCAGCGACCAGCAGCGTGCGCATGGCCCTGGTTGTCGCCACCCTGTCCTCACACTCAAGCATCGCCCGGCCCCGTCAAAGGACTACCGCCACCGGCCCCCTGGGTTGACCCGCAGCAGGCGGAAACGCCCTAGCGGCAGCCGGGGCACGGGGCGGTTGCCGCTGGCAGGAGGGGCGCCGGCGCTAAAGTCCCGGGCATGGACAGCTTCGTCATTACCGGCGGCCAGCGCCTGAGCGGTTCAATCGCGGTGGCCGGCTCGAAGAACAACGCCCTGCCCATCCTCGCGGTCAGCCTGATGACCGGCGAGACCTGCAGCTTCGGCAACATCCCGCTGCTGCGCGACATCCAGACCCAGGTCAAGATCCTCAACACCCTCGGGGTCGAGACCCAGTGGAAGGGCCGCGAGATCGTCATGGCGGTCAAGGACACCTACAACTCGACCGCGCCCTATGAGCTGGTCAAGCAAATGCGCGCCGGGGTGTGCGTGCTCGGCCCGCTGCTGGCGGCGCGCGGCGAAGCGACGGTGTCCCTGCCCGGCGGCTGCGTCATCGGCGAGCGCCCGATCGACCTCCATCTCCGCGGGCTGCAGGCGCTCGGCGCCGTCATCACCCTCGACCACGGCTACATCCACGCCAGCGTGCCCAAGGGCGGGCTGCGCGGCGCCGAGATCTACCTCGGCGGCAAGTTCGGCTCCTCGGTGCTCGCCACCGACAACGTAATGTGCGCCGCGGTGCTCGCCAAGGGCACCACCACCATCGAATGCGCGGCCTGCGAGCCGGAAGTGGTCGACCTCGCCAATTGCCTCAACGCCATGGGCGCGAAGATCAGCGGCGCCGGTTCGCCGCGCATCATCATCCAAGGGGTCAAACGCCTCAAGGGCGCGCGTTGGTCGGTGATCCCCGACCGCATCGAGACCGCCACCCTGCTCATCGCCGGTGCAGTGACGCGTTCGCCCATCACCGTCACCGGCTGCCGCAGCGACCATCTCCTGGCGGTGATCGACGTGCTGCGCCAGCTCGGGGTCGGCATCGAGCGCCGCGGCACCACCATGAAAGTGATGCCCACCGAGCAATTCACCGCCACTGAGCTGGTGACCCTGCCCTACCCCGCCTTCCCCACCGACTGCCAGGCCCAGACCATGGCCCTGATGGCGCTCGCCGAGGGCACCTCGACCATCACCGAGCGCATCTACCCCGAGCGCTTCATGGCCGCCGCCGAGATGAAGCGCATGGGCGCGAAGATCAGCGTCGCCAACGGCAGCGCGGTGATCCAGGGGGTCAAGCAGCTGAGCGGGGCCGAGGTCATGGCCAGCGATCTGCGCGCCTCGGCGGCGCTGGTGATCGCCGGGCTCGCCGCCGAGGGCGAGACGCGCATCAGCCGCGTCTACCACATTGACCGCGGCTATGAGCGCATCGAGGAGCGCCTGCGCCGCCTGGGCGCGAAGATCAAGCGCATCAGCTCGGAAGACGATCCCGCCGTAACCGCCGCCGCCGCGGCGGTCTGAGCGCACCATGCGCGCGCGGCAGGAGCCCGGCAGCGACCGGCCCCGCCGGGATGGGCTGGCCGCCGACCTCTGCCGCACCCCCTGCCGCACCACCTGTCGCGCCCCCGCCACCCGCTCCTGTAACCGCCAGCCCGCACCGCCATGACCTTCAGCGACGACCCCATCGGCAGCTTCGCCGCCGCACTCGCCGCGCGCTCGCCC
>JAYVMM010000785.1:0-2519 GCA_043758975.1 Planctomycetota bacterium
GGGAGAAGCAGGTTGGGTAGGAAGGGACGCCGCTGATGCTTACTGTCGCCGCACCGACCAAGGTGCCATCGCCATTGCCCTTGAGGAACTGGATGCTCCCGTTGCATCCCACCAGCACGTCGGGATGGCCGCTGCTGGTGACCGCGATCGCTCGCACCGTGAGCGGGTAATTGGGCAGGGCATAGTCCACCCGGGGCTGGAAGGTGCCGTTGCCATTGCTGATGAAGACGCTGATCGAGCCGGTGCTGCCGGTCGAGTTGGCGACCACAATGTCGTCGACGCCATCGCCATTGAGGTCGCCGATGGTCATCGAGTAGGGCACCGAGCTAGCCGGCAGGCTGAGCGGCGCCGGTGAGGTGAAGGTGCCGGTGCCCGAGTTGAGCAGGACGGTGACCGTCGGGGTGCCGCCATTGTAGTTGGCCACCGCGATATCCTTGACCGTCGAGGTCGAAACGAGATGGCCGGCGGCGATGGTCTCGGGCTGGGTCCCGGTCGCATTGGTGGCGTGCGGGCTGACGAAATCGACCGTCGGCGGGGTGGCGGCGGTAGCCGGCAGGCAGCAGCAGACCCAGGCAAGCAGGGCGGAGATGGCGGCGGCTGTGGGCAGCTTTGGCATGGGGAATCCTGGTGACGATTGCATGCGGCGACGACGAGTAGGCATGGTCCGGCGACGGTCCCCGGCGATCGGGCTCTGCCCCAGCGGCGCGGGCGTCAGCTGGCTGGTATGCATGACAGTGACTGCGTTTATGTTAGTATGTAGGGCGGTGGCTGCACCAAGCGCGCTGAACGTAGCCGCGGGACGACCGAGCACAAGCACGAGGCTGACACTGTGGCCCGGGCACCAGGGTGGGGCGCACCTGCCGTGGCGCCGGGTTGAGGACGGTAATGCCTTGTACCGGCAGCATCCCCCCGCGAGCGACCCAAACCCGGAGCTCTCCCAGGTGCTACCGCCCATCGCTGGTCAGCGCCCCTTCTTCTTGAGCTTCTTCAGGCGCTTGCGGTTCTTGCGGTAGGCATCGAGCGCGTCCTTGTCCTCGCGCTTGACGAACATGCGGTTGGGATTGGGCATGAACGCCTGCGGATTGGCGAGCTGCTCGGGCGTGAGGTCCTCGCGGTCGGGCAGCTTGTCCGCCATCTCCTTGACGTTGCCGAACCTGCCCATCACCTTCTTCATAGTAGTGAAGTGCTTGAGCAGCTCCTGCACATCGTTGGTGCTGGTGCCCGAGCCATGCGCGATGCGGCGCCGGCGGCTCATGTCGATGAGCTCGGGGCGCGAGCGCTCGTGCCCGGTCATCGACGAGATCATCGCGCAGTAGCGGTGGAAAATCGACTCGTTGACGTTCATTCCCGAGAACTTGGCGCCGATGCCCGGGATCATCCCGAGGACGTCCTTGATCGAGCCCATCTTCTGGATCGCCTGCAGCTGCTGGCGGAAGTCCTCGAGGTCGAACTTGTTCTTGCGGATGCGCTCCTCGAGCTTCTTGGCCGCGCCCTCGTCGACCACCGACTGCGCCTTCTCGACGAAGGACAGGATGTCGCCCATGCCGAGGATGCGGCGGGCATAGCGGTCGGGGTAGAACGGCTGCAGGGCGTCGAGCTTCTCGCCCACGCCGACGAACTTGATCGGTTTGCCGATGATGGTGCGCAGGGAAACGATGGCGCCACCGCGCGCGTCGCCATCGAGCTTGGTGAAGACCACGCCGTCGAGCGGCAGGCGCTCGTTGAAGGCCTTGGCCGAGTTGACCGCGTCTTGGCCGGTCATGGCGTCGACCACCAGGTAGGTCTGGTGCGGCTTGGCCAGCTGGTGGATCTTCGCCACCTCGGCCATCAGCTCGTCGTCGACGTGCAACCGCCCAGCGGTGTCGAGGATGACCACGTCGCGGTCGTCCTTGGTCGCCACCTCCAGGCCCTTGGCGCACAGCTCGGGCGCGGCCAGGCCGGCCTGGTGGAATACCGGCACGCCGATCTGGGCGCCGAGGATCTTGAGCTGGTCGATGGCCGCCGGGCGCTGGAGGTCGGCCGCCACCAGCAAGGGGCGCTTGCCGGCCTCGAGCAGGCGGCGCGCGAGCTTGGCGCAGGTGGTGGTCTTGCCCGAGCCCTGCAGGCCGCACATCATCACCACGGTGGCGCCGTGCTTGGCGTAGGGGATCTCGTTGTCCGGCTCGCCCATCAGAGCGATCAGCTCGTCGTGCACGATCTGCACCACCTGCTGGCCGGGCGCGACCCCGGCGATGACCTGCTCGCCGACCGCCTTGGCGGTCACCTTGTCGAGGAAGTCGCGCACCACCTGGACGTTGACGTCGGCCTCGAGCAGGGCGTAGCGCACGTCGCGCAGCCCGTCGCGGATGTTGGCCTCGGTGAGCTTGCCGCCGTAACGCAGCTTGTCGAAGATGGCGCCGAAGCGCTCAGAGATGTTCTCGAACACGTTGTCCCCGCAGGGGCAGGCTTGACGGGAGCCGGGTGGCCATGATGGGCGCCTTCGCCCCAGCACAAGACATCACGTCGGCGCCACCCCACCC
>JAYVMM010000786.1:0-5352 GCA_043758975.1 Planctomycetota bacterium
CCCGCGTCCGGCGCACAATGGCAGCCGACTTAAATCAGTTGCTCCATGTCATTGGAATGAAGCCAGTTGGGCGTGAGGTGAAGCTTTGAGGCGGCCTGGCCGCCGGAGCGCGTGTGCGGTGGACGAAGTGCCGCTCACGCACGATGCGGCGCCCTACACTTTAACCTCAGATAATCGATTATGTCGTTTTTACATGGTTTTTTTCGACCGTGTTGTAATCATAAAAGCTTTAATATTCTATCGTCTGTTTTATGATCCGCCCGTATTCCCCGCCCACGAGCCTCCTGAGATACGCCCTGCGCGCGCTGCTCGTCGTCGCCACCGCCGCGCTCGCCGCCGGCACCCTCGAAGCCGGTGAGAGCGCGAACGGCGGTGCGCGCACCCTCACTGGCGAGCGTGACGAAGCGAGCGCCATCCGCCTGCTCGGGCCGGCACGCGCCGGCGACCTCGAACTCGCCCTGACGCTGCCCGCCGAGGCCCGGCGGGTGGCGGTGTTCTACGGCACCCAGCGCTGGTGGCTGGTGCGCATGGCGCACCGCGAGAGCGACGCCTTCCGCGCCAGCATCTATGCCTGGAAGGCGCCCGAGCTGATGGTGCGCGTCAGCTGGGACGACGAAGCCGGCGCAGTGCACGAGGGCCAACCGGTGCGCTTCGCCATCAGCGGTGGCGATCCCGCCTGGGGGCGCGCGAGCCAGCCGGCGGAGGGCTGCCCGGTCGGCTTCAACCTCATCCCGGCGAGCGGCGACGAATTCCAGGAGAACCTGCGCGCCGTGACCGAGCTGTGCGCGCACGGGGTGCATGACCTCCTGCTCAACTTCTACGCCGCCCACTACCAGAGCATGCTCACCAGCGGCCAACTCGACGAGCTGCTGAGCGCCTGCGACCGCGCCGACGCGCAGGTGTGGATCAACACCCGCGACACCGATCCGCTCGGCGAACGCTACTACCCGGAGGCGGGCCTGATGAGCGCCGCCGAGGCCGAACGCTTCGCCTTCACTTACACCCTGGTGCGCAACCACCGCATCGAGGCGCCCGAGCTTTCTGGCGACAGCGGCAACGCTGCCGATCAGTGGTGGCTGCCGCATTGGTCGCCCGCGGACGTGCTCGCGGTCGGCGCCACCGTCTACGACCCCACCAGCCCCGACCCGCTGCCGGAGGCCATCGAGCTGCCGAGCACGGCGGTGGAGTGGCACTACGCCGCCGACCCCAAGCATCCGCACCACCCGCTCATCAGCTACCGCCTGCACGGCTTGGACGCCTGGCAAGGACGAGCGGTAACGGTGCGCATCGCCCTGCGCACGCTGCGCGTGTGGACCCTGCCGCCGCTGTGGGACGATGCCTATTACGACGGCTTCTACCGCCCGCACATGCTCGGCGACCTCGCCCGCCTGGGTCGCCTGGGCGCGCACCGCTGCGTGCGCGGCATCGCCGCGCTCAACGAACCGACCATCAGCTGGCAGGGTGGCGAACTGTGGCATCCCGCGATCGCCGCGCGCTGGATCGCCTTCCTGCGCCAGCGCTTCCCCGACCTCGCCGCCCTCAACCGCGCCTTCGGCTCCACCTTCCCGAGCGTTGAGGAGGTGCCCTACCTGATCCGCCTAGTCTACCAGGGCGAGGTCCATCGCGCGTGGTCGGGCAACCCGGGCCAGCCCGGGCTCGCACGCGCCTACGAACTGGCCAAGGACGACTTCCGCGAAGGTCTGCTCGCGCTGGTCTACCAGCGCGCCATCGCCGGCGACCTCGCCACCGTCCCGGGCGGCGATGCGCTGATCAAGTTCCAGAAGTCGGGGCCGTCGTCCTATTACGGGCTCGAACTGCAGGCCGCCGACCAGGCCGTGCATACCCCCGGGCTGACCGCCATGGCGACGGACTTCTATCCCATCGGCCACCTCGAACGCACGTCGCCGCGGCCGCCGCTCGCGCTCGCGCCGCTCTACCTCGCCGACGCGTCCTACGGCGCGCTCCTCGCGCAGGGCGCCGGACTGCCGTGCTGGGTCGCCGAGACCAGCTTCGGACGCGCGCGCGACCAGGCCGGCGCTACCGCCGCCACCACCCGCACCATGCTGGATATGCTGTTCAGCGCCGGGGTCAGCCGCCTGTTCGTGTGGGCGGTGGTGCCCGCGGGCTGGCGCGCCGACCAGGATCCCTACTACACCGGCGGCGCCGGCTGGGGTGAGCGCAGCTCGCCGGCCCTGACCGAGCTCTGCGACTTCGTTGCGCGCAACCGCACGCGCGCCATCCGCCAGCCCGACTACGACCTCGCGGTGCTAGTGCCGCGCACCGACGCCCGCCTGTGGGGCGCGGGCAAGGACCACTACCTCACCGGCACTGTCAGCGACCTCTGCCATGCCCTGATCGAGCGCGGCTTCCTGGTCGCCGAGGGCGCGCTCACCCCCGAGGCGTGCGCGCACGCCAAGGCGGTGGTGCTGCCGGGCGGCTTCTACCTCGGCGAGGAGGAGCGCGCCCTGCTCGCGCACCTGAACGTGCCGCTCCTGGTGCTCGGCCCGAGCTACCCGGTCGATGCGCTCGACGGCGCCCCTCGCCGCGACCGCACCGGCACCCTGCTCGCTGGCGGGTCGGCGCGCGAGCTTACGCTGCCCGGGGGCGGCGGCAGCGTCCGCCTCGCGCGCACCTTCGCGGTAGCGCTACCGCCAGGAGGGCAGCTGCTGCTCGCCGAAGAGCTGCCCGGGCTGGGACCGGTGGCCACCGCTTTCACTCTCGGCAAGCGCACCACGGTGTGCGCTCAGGCGGCGAGCGCCGCGGACGCCGCGCACCTGGTGGAATGGTGGTTCCGCCGCGGACGCGCACCCTAGCGCACGGATACGGGCGCGAGCGCGCACGCGCGCCGCACCGCCACACCGCCGCTCACCACCGGGCGGAGGCGATGGCAATCTCGGTTTCCACCGCCTTGCCCGTGACCCCGAGGTCAGTGAGGTCGCTGTGCAGATCCTCCTGATCTTCGAGCAGCACGGTTTTTGCAGGGGCCGCCGCCGCCAGCCCGCCGCCGGAATGGTCGTGAGCAAGCGCGCCCAGCAGCAGCTCCATGTGTTCGAGGTAGGAAGTGCTCAGCGCATCGTAGTTCGCGCGGCAGCGCAACAGGGCATCGAACGCCAGCGCCAGATCGGTTGCGCTGTGCGCCCGCGCAGGCGGAGGCAGCGCCGGCACGCTCTCGCGCTGCTCGAGCGCCGCCAGGGTGGCGCGCCCGGCGTCGACCGCGATCGCGCAGCGCGCGCTGAGCGACGAGAGCGCGCCCTCCAACTCTCTGGCCGCCGCGCACACGATCACCTGGCGCTGCTCGATCTCTGCCGCATCTCGGGCATCACGCAGCAGGCGCAGGGCGCTGCCGATCTGGGCCAGCTCCTGCTGCACTGGAGCCACGGTGAGCAACGGACTGCCGGCGGATGCGCGTTGCGCATCCCCACGTTCAAGATCGCCGGCGCAGGCGACCAGCAGGGCCACGCTTGCCAACAGGAGCGTCCGCACGGGCAGTCGTGGCGGTAGCGGCAGCTCACCCCGCTTCGGCATGGGGCTAACCCCGCTTCTGGCAGCCGGGCCCGATGGCCACAACTCCGGAGGTCCGGAAGCGGGTCGCGCGGGATCAAAAATGTGAGAAGTTCCAGGGCCAAGCCGGGAACGACTGACTGCAGCCGGGCCGATCGCATGCTCCGCCCACCGCTGACGCCGCTGACACCGCAGAGGCGTCCGAGCGACAGACCGGGGTGTCCGCCATCAGCACCATGTAAACCCTGGTCAGGCCGCTCGTGAGCAAGGCGTCGATGATGTCGTCGGCGCAGCAGTCCCGCCGTTCCTCGACCAGCAGGATGACGCCGTTCAGGTGCACCTCGGCGGCGATCCGCTGCGCATCCTCTTGGGCGAGCCCGAGTTCGCACAGATCGCGGGTGATGCCGCACCAACTCGACTGCGTGGTCGGTGGGTTCGCGGTGACGGTCGCCGGACGCTGCTCGACGCCGGGCTCCACCAGCGCGCTGGCGCCGCTGCCGCTGATGCGCGCCTGCGCGGTGACGCGCACGGACGAGGCAGGATCTCGCTTGCGGGGCCAATCCGGCGGTGGGCCCAGGGCGGGTTGATGCAAGCTTACCTGCGGACTCTGATGCTTCTCACGATCATTGGGGCACGCCAGCATCGCGGTCAGCCCATCAACCATGCAGCCGCGGCGCGCCAGCGAGCGTACCACTTTTTCCGCCTTAGGGATGTCGGCAGCGATGCCGAGGACGACCATGCGCATGGGAAACCTCATGACCTATGTGGTGCAAGTGGGGATGCGACCGTCTCCTGATGGTCCGCTTCGCGTGCCGTTCGCTCACTCCCACTGATAGCTCAAAGCGTGCCAAGCCGGTCGCACCCGACCGACGCAGCATGAGATCGCTGTGTCGCTACGCCCACGCGCGCGCGCACCGGCACGCATCACCACGGGTCAGCGAACGAGCCTGACCACTGCGGACTGCAGGCAGGGTTTGGCGCCGGCATTGTAAATCCGTTGCCCTTGCTGCCCGTCGCCGGGCCCTTCGACGGTGGCGGTGCCCGGACCCGGAGGCGGGTGAGGGCATACCGCCGCCGCCGCGCTATTTCACCCGCAGCTGGTCGTCAAAGATCTCGGTCCCCACGGTCTGTTGCACGATCCGGTTCACCCGCTTGTGCTCGTCGATCGAATCGACCACCCCGCGCAGGGTTACCAGACCCTTGTTGGTGATGATCTTGATGTTGTGGGCATCGAGCGAGAGCGTGGCGTCAGCCACCAGCGCCTTGCGGATATTCGCGGTCTGGCGCAGGTCCGCCGCGCTTTCGCCCTGGTCGATCGGCGTCAGCGCATCCTTGCTGTCGGCGCGGTTTGCCGCACTGTCATCCGCATGGGGGCGGTTGATCTCGGCTCCGGATCCGCTCTGCGTCGGCGCTGACGCAGGAGTGGGGGCCGGGGACGGCGCCGATGTCGATGCCGGCGGCATCGATCCCGCATTCGAGGTGGGGGCGCCATCGCCGCAGCTGCTCATCAACGTGCACAGCGCGCCGGCGAGGATGGGGGAAAAGTGTTTCATAAGGACCTCGTGTAGAGCTGGCTCCCGGACTCGGACTCATTGGCGAAGCGGCCTCTGCGGGCTCGCTGCTCATCCGCCCTGTTGTTGATCGCGGTGCCTGACATCGCGGCGATGTCCTCGGCGCCCGCCTTGCGCATGACCACCTTGGCCGCGCTGACGCGGTTCGCATCGTTCGCCATCACCGAGATCAAGATGCGATCATCGCGCAGCTTGCCGACGTAGCGCTTGGCTTCGATCTCGGGGATGCCGAGGCCGATCAGCCCGCCGGCGAGGCCTCCGACCACGCCGCCGGTGGTGG
>JAYVMM010000787.1:0-2740 GCA_043758975.1 Planctomycetota bacterium
ATCAGGGATGGATCACACGCATTCTGACGGCGCTTTCGCGCGATTGGCCTGAATGGGACCCGATGCCCGGGTCAGGATGTCTGAAGTTAGGTAGTCGACGGTGACCCGCCTAACCTTGGGACTCAGCTCCCCTAACGTCTTGGCCGCTGTCGGCTCGGTGCTCTCAGTCGCCCTTCCCGCCCTGATCCAGCTGGCGACGCGCTGCCATGTGCGGATCGGGCCGTTCATCGGCTACTCACTGGCAGCCGCGATGTCGATGGCCATGGCATCGTCGGCCTCGCGTGGCGGCCTACTTGCCGCGCTGGCCGGTTTGGCGGTCGTCGCCGGCATGAGCCCGCCGCGAATGCGCCGGCCTTCGCTCATCATGATCGCTCTGCTGCTGATGGGCGCCTTTGCGCTTCCCGCGGCGATGCAGCGCTGGGTGGCGACCGCTCCGGGCCAGCCATCCATCGCCACCCGCTTCTACTTGTGGCGGACAGCGTCGATCATGGCCTATGACCAGCGTGCAAGCGGCATCGGTGATGCGGATTTCGGCCTCGCCTGCGTGACGATGCGCGCGCCACCGGATCACCTCCGCGGCGATGACGGCAATTCATTCTCATCGGCATTGAACGACCCCCTGGATGAGGTCATCCATTTGGGGGCCATGCTGGCTACCGCCGTCATCGCCTTGCACATCATGCCGGTCGCAACGGGGGTGCTGGCATGGCGGGCTGGCGCGGCGGAGGCCGGACCATTGCTGGCCGGCGCGGGAGTGGCCTGGTTCGCCGCCGGCCAGGCCTCCTGCATTTGGCATGCAGATGCGATCGCCACCAGCCTGGCGTGGACGGCATTCGCCGTCATAGCCCTGCCGAACCTCCGCTACCTGGCCTGGCGGCCTGCACTCCATGCTTGCAGCTGGTCGCTCGCGCTTGCTGGCGTCATGGTCGCGGGCCTTCTCCTCGCCGGCCTGGCTTTCGCCGACCGGGTGCCGCGCCTGGTGGCCGATCATGGGCCGCTTCCCTGGCGGCTGGAGCCTCGCCGTCCTGCGCGTGGTCAGGTTGTCTATCTACGCGGAGCGGAGGAATCGGTAGCGGAGACCCTCCGCTATGCGCTGCGCACGGTGGCCGAGGACGGCTATTCGGTGTCCGCCGCCGATAGGCTGGATGCGATGGTGGCCATGCCAGCGGGGACGGTGATGGTGGCCCGCGGAGACCGAGCGGGCGAGGCCCTCGTGACGGTCGAGGAGGGCAGGGCTGCAGTAGCGGTCCTGCTCGATCCCACCGCCGCATTGGCGGGGCGGAAGCCCATGGCCGCTGCCATCATCGCCATTCACGGCGACAAGGCCGCTGAGGCGGATCGCAAGGCCTGGATGGCCGCCTGCGGTCAGGGACGCGCCGCCGAGGTCGCCTGCGGCAGGATCTGGGCCAACCGCATGCCCATGGTATGGCCGGTCGCTGCGCGCCTGCTCGACGCAGTTCATCCGCTGCCCTGAGTGCCGCACATGAAGGACCATCGCCTGGTACGACCATGCAGGCTCTGTCCGACAATCATTTCCCATGCTGCCGGTGAGCGCTACCATGCTGGGATGAGCGCAGCGGCCTCCTCTGCCTCCGCACTTGGCCCGCAAAGCCTGTCGGCCAATCCATCGCCGTCGTTGCCGGCGACCAGCTGCGTACCATCCCTCCCCGATACCCGGCGCGGGTCCCGCTTTGCGCAGGCAGCGCGCATGGCCATGGCCATCCCGCTCATGGTCATCCTGATGAGCACCTGGCTGCTGCCGGCCACGGCTGCCGATGGACTTCCTGATCAGGTTGATTGGCGGAGCATCATCGCAAAGGCTGACGAGGAGAACAGGGCTACGGAGTCGGATTGGCGTGGCAGCTGGGAGATCTCACAGCGCACATTCGAGCTGCCGAGTCCCCTTCCCGAGGAGGCGAAGGTCACCTGCTGCTGTATGATGCCGGTGAGCAAGGGGAAGGTCGCATCCCCGCGCGCTCAGGATGCCGTGTATTTCTTCCACACACCCAACCCCGGCGAGAAGAGCATCTTCGATGACGGGACCTGCCGGCAGCTGGTGGAGCGGGCTGGCATGACGGTGTTTGGCATCCTCTTCAAGAACAGCTCCGCCATGCGCTACATCTTCGACCAGAACCTTCGCGATCATTCGTACGCATTCCCTCAATCCGGAGCATTCAGGCTCATCCTCATGGCCTGGGCCCAGCTGCGAAGGGATCTGGACATTGCACCGGCGCGCTTCTTTGTCTTCGGCTATTCGGCGGGCGGCATCGCCGCACAGCACCTGGGCGAGGAGTATCCGGAATTCTGTGCCGGCATCGTCTCCGCCAATGGCCATTCATTCAGCATCAAGGAGAACTCCCACGGTCCGTTCCTCTTCATCCATACCTATGGCGATCTCGGCGTCCCGGATGGGGAGGCGATCGCCAATTTCTATGCCTGCGCAGGGATCCCCTGCACCAGGGTGCTGATGAACCCGTCGTGGAGCGCTTTGGCAACCGGGAATGACGGGGCCTTCCATGCCCTCAATCCCCTGGCGAGCGAGTTCGCCGTGACCTACCTGGAAGGCATCGCGGATATCCGCCGCAAGGTGCCGCCGGCCGAGATGGGGGACTATACTGGGTGGCCATACATCGTCGCCAGGGAGAATCCCGAGATCGTCGTTTCGGCGCATGGCATGGGCTGGCGGGCTGCGTTCCGCAAGGCCGGTCTGACGCCGATGCCGGTGCCGTCAGCACGGTTC
>JAYVMM010000788.1:0-4502 GCA_043758975.1 Planctomycetota bacterium
CCCGCGTCCGGCGCACAATGGCAGCCGACTTAAATCAGTTGCTCCATGTCATTGGAATGAAGCCAGTTGGGCGGGAGGTGAAGCTTTGAGGCGGCCTGGTCTTCCGGCCCTGTTCCGCGCGCGACCGGAGCTTGTCGTGCTCGGCCTGGGGCGCAACCAATGGTCGGCAGACCGCGATCGCTGGGCGGTCTTCGAATCCGGCAATGGGAATCTCAACAATGCCGCCTGGAGGATCGCCAGCCGCCAGCCCTATGCCGATGGCGGGCTGGCGCTCCAGTGCACGCACATGCTCCTCGCCATCACCGAAGGCGGCGCCTGGCTGGATCTCAACACCATGGACACCGTCGCCGCCTGCCTGGCGCGCGGGGGCGACTTCGCCAATGCGGTGCGCATCGAGCAGGAGGCCATGGACGGGCTCCCGCCGCTGTGGCCGGACCAGCTCGCCGACTTCGGCAAGCGCCTGGCGCTCTACCAGGCCCACCAGGTCGCCAATGAACCCCGCCAGGCCAACGAGCCGGTCGGGGAGCTGGTGGAGGCGAAGCTGACCTGGCCCGGCGGGCAGCCGCGGGCGGTCGGGCATACCTGCAACGGCGCGCGCCTCGGCACGTGGCGCTTCTTCAGTGCGGCTGGCAGCCTGGAAGCGACCTGCAGCTACTGGGAGGGGGTGGTCGATGGCCCGGCCCGCTCGTATTTCCCCGACGGGACGCTCAGCGCCGAGGCCTTCTTCTGCGACTGGGGCGAGCGCATCGGTCGCTGGCGCTGCTGGCATCCGAGCGGCATGCTCGCCTGCGACGGCACCTACATCCACAATGGCCGAAGCCCGCAGAAGTGCGGAGAATGGCAGTGGTTCGACCCGGGCGGGCGCGGCCGCGAATCCGGAGAGTACTTCTACGACCAGCGCATCGGGCCGTGGTCGGCCTGGGACCTCGCCGGTCGGCGGATCTGCCACTCCACCTTCTCGTCCGGCACCCCCCAACGGGAGGACTGGACGCTGAAGGACGAGGTGCTGGCCGAACCGGCCTCGCCGGAACCCGTCCCCGCGACGGCTTAAGAGTTGGTCGCGCGCGGCGCCGCGCGCCACCGCGTCTACGAGTTCGTCGGCACCTTTGCCGACTACACCCGGGCGATCGAGCTTGCCCCCGACCTTGCGAGCGCCTGGGCGGGTCGCGCCAAGGCGCGCGTGGACACCAGCGAGCTCGCGGGTGCCCTCAGCGATGCCAACCGGGCAATCGCCCTGGGTGCGTCCGATGCGACCGTCTACTGCATCCGCGCCAAGGCCCTGTCGGGCAGCGGCGACCATGCGGGGGCGGAGAAGGATTTCACCCGGGCCATCGCCCTCGCCCCGCCGATCGGAATGCCCTGTTTGGCCGCGGCACAGTGCGCGATGCGGGCGGCAACCATGAGGGCGCCATCACCGACTTCACCGCCGTGCTCGCGATCAAACCGGATGACCAGGAAGCCTTGTACTGCCGTGGCCTGGCGCGCAAGGTGGCCGGACAGTCCGCGGCGGCGATCAGCGATTTCACCGAATTAATCGCAAAAGGCGACCGCGGCCCCTCTCGTACTACCATCTCGCCGAGCTCAAGGCGGGCATGGGTGACCGGGCCGGGGGGATCGCTGTCCTCGACGCGCTGATCGCCATCGCCCCCTGGAACAACGAGGCCTTCCTCCGGCGTGGCTACTTGAAGCAGGACAGCGGGGCGCTGGACGATGCGCTGAGCGATTTCAACCACACCATCGAGCTGGAACACAGCCATCTCATCGGCTTTCCGGCGCGCGGCGCCCTGCTCTTCGATCTCGGCAAGCTGCGCGAGTCGTTGGCCGATTTTCGCCGGCTCCCCGACATGGTGCCGCGTCCCGACTCGTCCTTCAAGGAGAGCATGCACCTGCGCATATGGCTGATCCGCACCCGCCTGGGCGAGGGCACCGAGGCGGTCAAAGAGTTGCAGGGGTACCTCGCAAACCGCCCGTCAGCAGCCGCCCAGGATTGGATGCTGGCGGTGATGCGCTTCGCGGTCGGCGAGCTCGGCGAAGCGGAGCTGCTCGCGAGCGTGCCGGGCCGTGCGGCCGCCACCGGCTCTGAGCCGGCCTGTGTCGCGCACTACTACGTCGGCGCCAAGCACCTCCTCGCCGGCGAGCAGGCCGTCGCTATCGACCACATCACGACCTGCGTCGCCACCGCGCGCCGAGATGTCGACGAAATCCGCAGCGCCGAGGCCGAGCTCGCCCGCCTCTCGCAGCCGCGGAAGTGACCAGTGGTCGCAGCTCCTGGCTGGCGGGTAATGTCAGCCGATGATCAATCCCATAACGCGGAAGAATAATTCAGGCGTCTTGTCGCCGTTCGAGGTGGCGAAAAGGGCGATGGCCTCGATGGGCCGTCGTCGACCCTGAAAAAGCTGTCGCCTTCGATCGCGGCCTCCATCGGCAATGCCGGCGATGGCGGACCATCGGAGTTGGTAATATCCTGCGCCAGGCCCACAGGAGATTGGCCACCGCACCTGCCTAGCCACATTCTCTCTACCTCTACGCCAAAACCCCTGCGATCACACCGCCATGCACATCGGTCAATTTCCGATCCAAGCCGTTGTAATAGAACGAGAGCCTGTCGTAGTCGAAACCTAGGAGCTTGAGCACAGTGCCATAGAATTCCCAGACGTTGGTGGCCTTCTCTGCCACGCGGCGTCCGAATTCGTCTGTTGCGCCATAGCTGACACCACCCTTGATGCCTGCGCCCATCATCCAGCACGTGAAAGCATCGGGGTTGTGGTCACGACCGGTAGTGTTGGCTTGGTGGGTCGGCATGCGGCCAAATTCGGTGGTCCACAGGACGAGCGTGTCGTCCAACATTCCCCGCTGCTTGAGGTCGGTGAGCAGCGCGGCTGTAGGCTGATCAAAGATCGGGCAATGCCGCTCGTAATCCTCCTTGAGCGTCCGGTGAGCGTCCCAGTTGAGCAGGCCATCCACGCCGCTGGCCCGCGAGGCGCAGTACAGGTTCACGTAGCGAACGCCTCGTTCGAGCAGGCGGCGCGCGAGCAGGCAATTGCGGGCATAACCGGCTTTGAGGAGATTGGCGTCTGCTGTGCCATACAATGCGTGGATGTGGTCGGATTCCGCTCCGAGATTGGAGACTTCGGGCGCGGAGAGCTGCATTCGCCCCGCCAATTCATAAGCGGCGATGCGCGCCTGCAGAGTGCTGTCGCCCGGATGCGTCTCGGCCTGCTTGTCGTCGAGAAATCGCAGGAAATCGCGTGTGGCCTGCTCTTCGTTGGCGGAGATTCCGGATGGCAGTGCTAAATTCCGGATCGGCTGATGTGCCGCCAGGACGATCGCCTGATGCCGCGCGGGAAGAAAGCCATTGCTCCAGTTCGCCTTGCCGTTCGGCGGCTCCCCCCGGATGTCCGGCAGCGCCACATAGGCGGGCAGGTTTTCGTTCGCGCTGCCAAGCGCATAGCTCGTCCACGCGCCGGCACTGGGAAACCCTTCACGCACCTGTCCCGTATTCATCAGCACACAGCCGGGACCGTGGGTATTGGTCTTCGACGTCATCGAGTGGATGAAGGCGATGTCATCCACGTGTCCGGCCATGTGCGGTAGAAGCGTAGAGATCATCTTTCCGGAATGGCCCGCTGGGGCGAAGTCCCACGGCGGCCGCATGAGGTTGCCATTCTTCCCTTGGAAGGTGACGAGGTTCTCTTCGCCGGGCAGAGGCTGATCATGGCGTTTGTACAGTTCCGGTTTGTAGTCCCAGAGGTCGATGTGCGATGCCGCGCCGGGGCAGAAGATCTGCAGGACTCGCTTCGCCTTTGGCGGAAAATGAGTGAGTCCGTGCCCAGCCTGCCACAGCGTCGGGGCGTCATCCGCGCTGAGATCGCGGCCCAGCAGGGAGGCGATGCCGACCCCCGCGAGACCCGAAACGACGTGGTTCAGGAACCCGCGTCGGCCGAGGAGGAAATCGAAGTCTGGAGGTGGTTTGGCCATGGTTCAGTTGAGGGTGATGAGTTCGCTTGAATTGAGCAGCGCCCGGCAGAAGGCTCGAAGGCCGTATGCAGCCACGAGCTTGACCGCGCGATCGATCTCGTCAGCGCCGGCCTCCCGGGAGTATGCCAGCTGGAAGGCACGTCGCACCTGGGCCGCAGCATCACCCCCACCGGCTTCACGCTGCAACCGTTCCATCAAGGCTTGTGCCATATCGATGGCGAACCGGTGGTTCATCAGGGTGAGCGCCTGTAAGGGGGTGGTGGTTGCCGCCCTGCGCGGTTCGGCAAAAGCCGGGTCGGGCGCGTCGAAATCGGTCAGGACATCCACCCGCGCCGCACGGGCATTGTGATGATAGATGGCGCGGCGGTAGGTCTCGGGACCCTGTACATCGAGCGGGACATAGGTGGCCACGTTGTCCTGTTGGTAGTCGTAGAGCCGAAAGCCAGGACCGCCCATGGCAAGATTGAGCTTTCCTGCGACCGCCAGCAAGGTGTCGCGCACCTCCTCTGCCGCGAGCCGGCGCG
>JAYVMM010000789.1:0-3218 GCA_043758975.1 Planctomycetota bacterium
GTGCTGCTGGGCACCGCTCCGGCACTGAGTGCGCTCGAAGTGTTCCTCGCGCCGGTGCCCGGAACTGACGCCGAGGACGCTGGCAGCGACACCCGCGAGTCCAGCCTGGCGGCGCCGCACAGCCCGGCCAAGCCCTCGGCCTACCTCATCAAATGGGACAAGTACCGCACCCTGGTAGTGGTGGATACCAGTGCCGGACTGCTGCGCCCGGCCTGGGTCGTCACCTACGCCACCATGCCCGAGGAGATACCGACCGCCGCCGGCAAGGTGATCGTCGTCAAGGACCAGGTGGTTGTGGCCTATCGCGGGCAGGCCTTCAATGGGCGCGACGGCGTCCTGCACATCGACTGCCATCGCGCCCTGATCATCGGCGCGGCCGAGGGCGGCTGGTCACCGGATAGCTTCGACATCAGCGTCGACCTCTCGGTCTCGACCCATGACGACGTCCCGGATCACCCTGGCAACAACGGCGAGGTCGAGAAGGTGATGCTGCCCGGCCAGCAGGGCGAGGAGTACCGCGCCCTGCTGCTGCTGGCGCAGGCGATCATCGAGGGCAACAGTTAGCAGTCAGGTTGGCCACCGCGCCCACTGCGCCCACCGCGCGCAGCTCAGACGCGGCCGGTACGCCGATAAGTCGCCGGCGGCACGCCCATCAGGTTGGTGAACACGCGGGTGAAATGGTAGCGGTTGGCGAAGCCGGTATCGGCGGCGATGCGCGCGATGTCGTCGCGTCCGGCGATCAGCCGTTCGGCGGCCACCGCCACCCGGCGTTCCTGGATGTAGCGCGTCGGCGTCTGCCCGACGCGGGTGCGGAACACCCGGCTGAAATGGTCGACGCTCACACCACACATCTTGGCCAAGGCGGCGATCGGCAGGCGGGCGTGCAGGTAGCTCTCGATGTGGCGCAGCGCTGGGGCCACCGGGTCGTAGCCGGCGATCTGGCGGTTGAGGCGCGCGATCGCCTCCGGACTGTGCTGGTCGAGCAGCCCGGCCAGGCATTCGAGCAGCAGGGCCTGCATGCGCAGTCGCCACATCGGGGTGGTGGACACCGTCGCCTTCAGCCGCTCGACCGCGGCGTCGCGCAGGGGGTCTGCGGAAAGGATCACCGGCTGATCGAGGTGGTCTTTGCTCCATTCGCCGGCGAAGCCCACGGGGTCGAAATGCACGTAGAAGTGCCTGAGCGGTCGCGTGCAGGTGCCGTGGAAGCGGCCCCAGGCGGGAAGCAGGACGATGCTCCCCGCCGGTAGGCGCACCGCGCCGGCGGGAGCGGTGACGGTGGCGCCGTCGGCATCGTTGACGTAGAGCCGCCAGAACGGATTGCACAGCGGATGGTTCCACTCCGGCCCGATGGTCACGAGGTCGGCGTAGAGGATGCGGCAGAGCAGATCGTGGGGCGCGAGTGTGCTGCGCTGGGGACGTCCGGCGGCGCTGGGTTGGTCGGTCATCGCGCCTCCACCCGTCGGCTGCAGCCTGGGCCTGCGGCCATCCTCGCCGCCGGCAGGAGCGGACACAAGCGGTGCGCTCTATGCGGCGCCGATCATCCGCGGCTGCGGTGCCAGCCAGGTCAACCGTATCGCGCGAGCGGAGGCGCGCCCCTGCCACGCGGATCCGGATACACCGGACCAAGCGGGGCGCGGGGCGCGCACGGAATCGGCGCGATCAGCACTCTCAGCACTCTCAGCACTCTCAGCACCCTCAGCACCCTCAGCACCCTCAGCACCCTCAGCAATAGGAGTTGAAGAGATTCTCGAGGTACTCCTGGCGTGCGCTCTTGAGCGGGGCGGCCTCGCCCTTCTCGACGATGTACTTCTGCAGCGATTCGAAGCTGGCCTTGCCATCCTCGATCGATTTGCCGATGCCGGAATCATAGGAGCTGTAGCGCGTCTTGAGAAAGGTGTCGACCTTGCCGTCAGCCTTGATCTTAGCCGCGATACGCAGCCCGCGGGCGAGGGTATCGATGCCGCTGATGTGGCCGTGGAACAGGTCCTCCATCTCGTGGCTATCGCGCCGCACCTTGGCATCGAAGTTGAAGCCCCCGGTGCCGAGCCCGCCATTGCGCATGATCACCAGCAGGGCGTGCGCGGATTCGCGGATGTCGACCGGGTACTGGTCGGTGTCCCAGCCGTTCATCACATCTCCGCGGTTGGCGTCGACCGAGCCGAGTACGCCATTGGCGGCGCAGACCTCGAGCTCATGGACGAAATCATGGCCGGCGAGGGTGGCGTGGTTGGCCTCGATGTTGAACTTGAAGTGCTTGTCGAGCCCGGCGCCGCGCAGGAAGCAGAGCGAGGTGGCGGCGTCGAAGTCGTACTGGTGCTTGGTCGGTTCGCAGGGCTTAGGTTCGATGAGGAACTGGGCCTTGTAGGAGATCTTCTTGGCGTAGTCGACCGCCATGTGGAAGAAGCGCGCCATATGGTCGGTCTCGCGCTTGAGGTTGGTGTTGAGTAGGCTGTTGTAGCCTTCGCGACCGCCCCAGAAGACGTAATTCTCGCCGCCGAGGAACTTCGAGACGTCGAGCATTTCCTTCACCGAATTCGCGCAGAAGGCGAAGGTGTCGGCGCTCGGCGAGGAGGAGGCGCCCTGGGCGAAGCGCGGATGGCTGAACATGTTGGCAGTGCCCCACAGCAGCTTGATACCAGTGCCCGCCTGGAGCTCCTTGAGCCGCTTGGCCACCGCCCACAGGTTCTTGTTGGTTTCGCCCAGGTTGGCGCCTTCCGGGCTGGCGTCGCGGTCGTGGAAAGTGTAGAAGTCGAGCCCGAGTTTGCCGATGAAGTCGAACACCACCTCGGTGCGGCGCAGCGCCTGGTCGAGCGAGTTGGTGCCATCCTCCCACGGGCGGCTGATAGTGCCCGGCCCGAACATGTCGAGGGCGGCGCCGCGGAAGGTATGCCAGTAGCAGACGCCGAAGCGCAGCCAGTCGCGCATGGTGCGCCCGGCGATCACTTCGTCGGCATTGTAATAGCGGTAGGCGAGCGGGTTGTCGCTGGTGGGCCCCTCGTAGGCGATCGCCGGGATGGTGGAGAACCACTTGGTGAACTGGGGACGGCTGCTGGGGGACTTGGTGGTCGGCTTGCTGGCCATTGCGGCTCCATGCGAGAGGGGAAGGGAGGTATGCAGGCAGGCGCACACCACCATGGTGGAGGCGACATCGTAGCGTCGGATTGGCGCTGCCAAGCAGGATATGGAACCGCTTCCATGGCGTGCTTGTCCGGAGTTGC
>JAYVMM010000790.1:0-2032 GCA_043758975.1 Planctomycetota bacterium
GCCTTCGGCCGCCACTGGCGGGATGCGCGCTTCGGCTTCGCCGCCGCGCTGGTCCTGCTCTTCTCCGGGCAGTTCCTGGTCTTCACCTCGGTGTTCTCCACCGACCCCCTGCTCGCGGCCTTCCTCTTCCTCGCCTGGTACGCCTACTGGCGGCACGAGCAGGGTCCGCACCCCGGCTGGTGGAAGACGCACGCGCTGAGCCAGGGCCACTTGTGGCTGTTCTGGCTCGCGCTCAGCGCCGCCTTTCTGACCAAGGGGCCGCTCGCCTTCGTGCTCTCGGGCATGGCGATCGCCGGCTGGGCCCTGGTGCGCGGCGGCCTGCTCGAGGTGTGGCGCACCCTGCTGCGCCTGCGCCCCCTCGCCGGGCTGGCGCTCCTGACCGCGGTCTGCCTGCCCTGGCACGCCCTGGCCTGGAGCCGCGACCCGCGCTTCCTCGAATTCTTCTACGTGCACATCAACTGGGAGGCCTTCTTCGACGGCAGCATCAATCATCCCGGCCCACCGTGGTACTACCTCGGGATCCTCCCGCTCGCGCTGTCGCCGTGGACACTGATCGCCGCGCCGCTGCTGATCCTGGCGCTCGCGCGCGCCGCCCAGGTGGCGAGCGCGCGCTGGCGCGCGCGAATTATGGTGCAGACCGCCAGCGCCGGCAGTGCGCCAACCGCGGATACGGCAGGCACGGCGGACGCGGCGGATGCGAGCGTGAGCACGCCGGAGGAGGAGCGCTACCGCAGCGGGCAGCTCTTCCTCGCCAGCGTAGTGGTTTTCCCACTGCTCTTCCTCAGCGTCAGCGCATCCAAGCTCGCCACCTACGCCATGCCGCTCTATCCTGCGCTCGCCCTGCTGGTGCTCGATCAGCTCACCCGCCTCGAGCTGAGCCCGCCACCCTGGCTGCGCTTCGGGCTGATGATGCAGGTCGGCCTCATCATGGCCGGGGCGGCGGTCTATCTGCTGCTCATCGCCGATCACCAGGCGTTCATGCAAGTCGACTGGGGCTGGTGGCCGCTGCTCGCGCTCGGCGCGAGCGCGGTCGTCGGCGGCGGCCTCTGGGGCGGGGTGGCCGCCGCCCACGGGCAGGTACGCCGCGGCATGGTGATCGTCGGCCTCGCCACCGCGCTCGCCATCGCGGCGTGCCTGCCGAACGTCTTCCAGCTGCTCAAGTACATCGATGCGCGCGCCCTGGCGCGGGTGATAGTCGCCCACCGCCTGCCCGGGGATGAGGTGCTGCTCACCCCCGCCAGCGCGCACGACCACAGCATCGTCTGGGAGCTCGACCAACGCCTCGGCTTCGTCGACTTCCCGCGTGAGCTGGGCATGGGCCTTTTCACCTCCGCCACCCCGCCCGGCAGCCCCTGGCCGGTCGTGCACGACGCGCAGGGCCAACCGGTGATCGATACGAAAACCGGCAAGCCCAAGCGCCGCGACCTCTACCAGCTCGCGCGCCGCGACGCACCTGGGCAGACCAGGCTGTGGGGCCTCGATCAGCTCGAGAGCCGCTGGGGGGAGGCGCCGCGCATTTGGCTGTTCGCCGACGGCTGGTACATCCCGCCGCTGCTCACCGCCCATTGTACGGTGTACGAAGTCGGGCGCACCGACAAGCTCACCCTGGTGACCAATCACCCGCTCGCCGGGGTCACCGGTGAGCCACTGACCGCCTACCGCCACGGTCTGCCATGATCGCGATCAAGATCGACATCGACACCCACGACGGCATGCGCACCGGGGTGCCGCGGCTGCTCGACTGCCTGGCCAGCCAGCGCGCGCGCGCGACCTTCTTCCTCTCGCTCGGGCCGGATCGCTCGGGGCGCGCGATACTCCAGCTGCGCAAGCCGGCCTTCGCGCGCAAGATGCTGAGCACCAATGCGCCGTCGCTGTACGGCTGGCGCACCATCCTCTCGGGCACCCTGCTGCCGGCGCGCCCGATCGCCACAGCCTTCCCCGCCCTGGTGCGGCGCATCGAAGCCGAGGGCCATGAAGCGGCGGTGCACGCCTGGGACCACCGCAGCTGGCAGGATGATCTGCCGCGCTTCAA
>JAYVMM010000791.1:0-2635 GCA_043758975.1 Planctomycetota bacterium
CCGTTTAGCGCCAGCGAATGCGCGCGCGGCATCCGTTGGGAGCTCACCCCCCCGTTCGGATGCAGCGGACGCCTCGATGCGCACATCACCACTACCGCCGGGGTCGCCTGGAGCAGCGCCGGCACGCCCGGCGAGGCGGTCCTGCATGCCCTGGCGCTCGCGAGCGGGCACGAGCTCAGCATGCGGTTGCGCATCCTGCCCAGCCCGCCCGGCGCCTCCCGCACGCCCTCGCCCGCCTGCTGCATCGGCGGCGAGGATGAGCTGCCGGTCGGGCGCCTGGCGCACGATCCCGACGGTTCCTGGTGGGGGCTCAACCTCGACAAGGGGGCGATCGTCCACCTCAGTGCGGGCTGGATGTGGGCGCAGCGCTTCACCGCCCCGGAGGCGGCGAAGAAGCCGGTGGCGCTGGTACCACGCAACGAGGGCCTCTTCGTGCTCGACGGCGATAGCCGCAGCATCGTGCTCTATCTCGGCACCCTGGCCAAGGCCCGCTACGGCGGCTTCTCCAAACCCAGCGATCTCGCCATCGCCGCCGATGGCAGCATGGCGGTCGCCGACCAGAAGGGCGGCGGCATCGTGGTGCTCGGGCCTGATGGCGTCCGGCGCAGCGTGCTGGTGCATGCGCCGGGGTCCGCCGGCGGCTTCGACCGCCTCAGCCGCCTGTGCTACGGCGAGGACGGCACTCTCTACGCCCTCGACAGCGGCGCCCACCTGGTGCTGCGCTTCGACCGTGCGTTCAACCAGCTGCCGGCCTGGAACCTCGCGCCGGGCGACGCCGCGGTCGACCTCGTCAGTGCGCCCCAGGGCCTGCTGGTGCTGCTCGCCACCGGGGCCATGCGCCAGCTCAGCGCCGAGTCCCAGGGCGCCGGGGCGTCGTTGTGCCCGCCGCCCGCGCTGGTCCAGCTCGGCACCCTCGCCGGCCCTCCGGCGGGCGACCTCGGAACGCCAGGCGGCCTCTGCCTTGACGCCGACGGCGGCATCCTGGTCGCCTACGAGGAACATGGGCTGATCGTGCGCACCACCGGGCGCGGCCAGCTCACCGGCGTGCGCATGCACCGGCTGTGGGGGCAGAAGATGATGGCCGCCGATGGCCTGGGCTGCCTCGCCATCCTCGACCAGGGCGAGCGCTGGCTGCTGATGGACCAGGGCGAGCGCTGGCTATGCCTGACCGACCCGCTCGGCTTCTGCGTGCGTCGGCTCGGCGGCGCGGTCAAGCACGGCGGCAGCCTCAAGGAGCCGGTGGCGATCGCCCTCGCCCCGGACGGCAGCGCCGCCGCGGTGCTCGATGGCGACACCCGCCAGGTGGTGCGCTTCGCCTTCAAGGTCGGGATGAATCCCTTCTCCGGCACTTTCGCCGGCAAGGGGCAGGCCCCCGGCCAGCTCGACACTCCGGTGGCTCTGGTGATGGACGCCCAGGGCGCCTGCTACGTCCTCGATCAGGCCACCCACCGGGTATCGGTCTACGACGCCCAGGGCGTCTTCAGCTTCGCTTTCGGGCGCCCGGGCGACGGCGCCGACGGCCTGCGTAGCCCACGTTTGCTCGCGGTCGCGCCCGACGGCTCCGCCGCCTACGTCTACGACGATGACGCCGGCACGGTCAAGCGCTTCGACCTCGACCCCGCCCAGCACCGCGCCCAACCCGCCGGGGTGGCGGTGGGGCACGGCGCCGGCCCGGGCCAGGTGCAGCGCCTGGTCGGCCTGGCCTGCGACCGCCTCGGCCTGCTCTACCTCGCGGACAGCAAGCGCGAGGATCTCCAGGTGCTCGATCTGCGCACGCATCCGGCCACCCTGGTCGCAACCATCCAGGGCAACGCCCTGGGCGTGCGCAAGCTGCAGGGGCTGTGCGTGGCGCCGGACGGGCAGATCTACCTGCCGGGCGAGGCCGAGATCCACGGCTTCAACTGGTGAGCGCGCCGGGGGCGCCTGCGAGCGCGGTGCCGCCCCAGCGCATCCGCGTGCGCAATGCCGCCGCGGTCGATGCCGGCGGCGCCTACGTGCTCTACTGGATGGTGGCGCAGCGGCGCACCACCTGGAACTTCGCCCTCGAGCGCGCCCACGACTGGGCGCGCGCGCTCAAGCGTCCGCTCGTGGTGCTCGAGGCCCTGCGCCTGGACTACCCGCATGCGAGCGCGCGCTTTCACCGTTTCGTGGCTGACGGCATGGCCGACCAGGCGCAGGCCTGCGCCGCCGCCGGGGTGCGCTACCTGCCCTATGTCGAGGACGCCCGGGGCGCCGGCGCCGGCCTGCTGGAGGAGATCGCAGCGGCGGCCTGCGTGGTGGTGGGCGACGAGTCGCCGGTGTTCTTCCTGCCGCGCATGGTGGCCGCCGCCGCGCCGCGCCTGCGCGTGCGCTTCGAGACCGTCGACGGCTGCGGCCTGCTGCCGCTTGCGAGCACCGCCCTGCCGCCGCCGACCGCGTACTCCTTCCGCCGTCAGCTCCAGCGGGCGCTGCCGGAGGAGCTCAATGCCTTCCCCCATCCCGCCCCCCTCGGGCGCGCGCGCCTGCCCGGGAATGCGCGCCTGCCGCGCACGCTCCTGGCACGCTGGCCGGGCGCCGGCGCGCGCCTGTTCACGCGCACGCCCGCCGCCTCCGCCGCATCCAGCTCCTCCGCCACGTCCGACAGGAACAGCACCTC
>JAYVMM010000792.1:0-3161 GCA_043758975.1 Planctomycetota bacterium
CCCTGACCATGCCCGAGACCATGTCGATCGAGCGCCGCAAGCTGATCGCCGCCTTCGGCGCCACCCTCGTCCTCACCCCCGGCGCCGAGGGCATGACCGGTGCAGTGCGCAAGGCCGAGGAGATCGCCGCCAGCGACGCCGCGCGCTTCTTCATGCCGCAGCAGTTCAAGAACCCGGCAAATCCCGCCATCCATGAGGCCACCACCGGGCCCGAGATATGGGACGACACCGCCGGCGCCATCGATGTCCTGGTATGCGGCATCGGTACCGGCGGCACCATCACCGGGGTCTCGCGCTTCATCAAGAACACCAAGAAGAAGAAGATCATCTCGGTGGCGGTCGAGCCGGCGGTCAGCCCGCTGCTCACCCAGCGGCGCGCCGGCCAGGAGCTCAAGCCGGCGCCGCACAAGATCCAGGGCATTGGCGCGAATTTCATTCCGGAGATCCTCGACCTCAGCGTAGTCGACCGCATCGAGACGGTGACAGTCGATGAATCGGTGGAGATGGCGCGGCGCCTGGCGCGCGAAGAGGGCATCGTCAGCGGCATCTCCTGCGGCGCCGCCGCCGCCGTCGCGGTGCGCCTGGCGCGACTGCCCGAGTTCGCCGGCAAGACCATCGTCACGGTGCTGCCGGACTCCGGCGAGCGCTACATCTCGACCGTGCTCTTCGAGGGCATCTAGCTCCCGCCGTGCGCAGCCGCCAGCGGCACGCGCGCGCCCGGGATCAGGGGTAGATGCCCCGGCGCAGGGTCATGATGCGCTTGCTCAAATCGCGGTTGCTGCACCTCTGCGCGCAGGCGTCGAGCGCCACCACCAGGTCCGGCTTGTCGTCCGGCGGGCAGTCGGGCAGGGCCTGCAGCAGCGGCAGCTCGAGCACCTCCCAGGCGGCGGCGATGGCCTGCTGATCGCCGCGCGCGGCGAGGGCGCGGAACAGCGGAATGGCGGCCTGGCAGCGTGCGGCGCCGCTGTGCGCAACCACCGCGGCGATGGCGTCGCGATGGCGGCGCCGACCTCTGCGCAAGGCGACGGCGACGGCGACGGCGACGAAGATGATAGACAACGCCGCGAGCGCGCCGGCGCTCACGGTCGGCGCCGCGCGCCGGTTGCGCGCGCTGCGCGCCGCGTGAGCCGGCGGGGGAAGGCGGAGCAGTCGGGCATGGCGGCGATCAGAGCCGGCGTCCCGGCGCGGTCAACCGACGATGCCGCGCCGGGTTCACACCACCTCCATCACCTGCGCGCGCGCGAAGCGCACCTTGGCGCTGGCCGCGTATTTGTCGTCGCCGGCGTGGACGCCGAGCGCGAAGCAGACGCGTGCGCTCAGCCCCTTGGCGGCGAGACCGAGGATCTCGTCGAACTTGGCGATATCGTAGCCCTCCATCGGGCAGGCGTCGACGCCGAGCATCGCCGCGCTGGTGAGCAGGGTGCCGAGGGCGACGTAGAGCTGGCGTGCCGACCACTCGTTGCTGATCGCATGGCGTGGACCGTTGACCAGGTCGCCGGCGATGGCCTTGCGGTAGCCGTCGAGGTTCGCCACCGGCACCCCGCGCACCTCGGCGGCGCGGGCGAGGTAGGCGTCGACGCCGGGCTGGCCGAAATCCGTGACGATCGTCAGCACCAGGAAGTGTGAGGCATCGGCGACCTGGGCCTGGCCGCGAGCCGCGACCTGCAGGCGGGCGCGCACCTCCTTGCTCTGGATGTGGAAGAAGCGCCACGGCTCGAGGCCGTAAGAGGAGGGGCTCAGCTCCATGCACTTCTGCAGGGTCTCCCATTCCTCGGCGCTGAGCGCGCGCGCAGGGTCGAACTTCTTGACCGCATAGCGCCACGACAGCTGGGTGAGGAGATCGGCGGCGCCGATGGCGGCCATGGTGGCTCCTGGTCGGGGGGCAGGGAAGGTGTCGGAGGCTGCTTGGCACCTAGCGCCGCCGCGCCCGGCTCAGTGGCGGAAGTGGCGCACGCCAGTGAAGACCATGGCCAGGCCGTGGCGGTTGGCCGCCGCGATGGTCTCGGCATCGCCCTTCGAGCCGCCCGGCTGGATGATCGCGGTGACTCCGGCAGCGGCCGCCGCCTCGACGCCGTCGGCGAAGGGGAAGAAGGCGTCGCTGCCCAGGGCCGCGCCCTTGGCGCGCGCGCCGGCAAGGTGGGCGGCGATCCACGAACTGTTGACCCGGCTCATTTGCCCGGCGCCGGCGCCGACCAGTTCGCGTCCCCGCACCAGGCAAATGGCATTGGACTTGAGGTGCTTGACCACCAGCCAGGCGAAGGCCAGATCGGCGAGTTCCACCGGGGTGGGGGCGCGCGCACTCGCCACCGTGATGGTCGCGGGATCGAAGCCGAGGGTGTCGTAGTCCTGCACCAGCACTCCGCCGAGCACGTTGCGCACGGCACTGGCCTGCGCCGGCAGCGGCGCCGGGGCGCCGACCGCGAGCAGGCGCACGTTGGCCTTCCACTTGGGCTTGGTGGTGAGGATGGTGAGCGCGGCGGGAGCGAAGCAGGGCGCTATGATCACCTCGACGAAGCGGCCGGGGTCGGCGATCAGCTCGGCGGTGGCGGCATCGAGCTCGCGGTTGCAGGCAATGATCGAGCCGAAGGCGGCCTGCGGATCGCCCTCGTAGGCCTTGAGGAAGGCGTCGGCGAGGGTGTCGCCGGCGGCGCAGCCGCAGGGGTTGGTGTGCTTGATGATGGCGCAGGTGGGATCAGGGAACTCCTTGACCAGCTCCCAGGCGGCATCGGCGTCCATCAGGTTGTTGTAGCTGAGCTCCTTGCCGTGCAGCTGGCGGGCGCGCACCACGCTGGCGGCGCCCGGCAGGCGCAAGTCGTAGAGCGCGGCGCGCTGGTGCGGGTTCTCGCCGTAGCGCAGGTCCTGGATCTTGCGCAAGGGTATTGCGGTGTGCTCGGGGAAGCGCTCCTGAGCCCATACCGAGGCGTCGTCCTGGGCAGCGATGCGGGTGAGCTCGTCGGCGATGAGCGCGTCGTAGCGTGCGGTGGTGCGGAAGACCGTGCGCGCGCAGCGCTGGCGGAAGGCCAGGGTGGTGTCGCCGCCATGCTCGGCGAACTCGGCAAGGAAGCGCGCGTAGTCGCGCGGCTCGCACAGCACGGTGACGTCAGCATGGTTCTTGGCCGCCGAGCGCAGCATGCTCGGGCCGCCGATGTCGATCTTCTCCA